>JAQYOU010000116.1 GCA_028727105.1 bacterium | reverse complement strand
CATCAGTTCCTGAACCGACTTTAAGTCTGCTCCGTTTCCCAACAGATGCGCAGCAAAACAATGCCGCAGCGTATGCGGCGTGATCTCACCTGCAATACCTGCCTGTTTTCCGTAATATTTCACGATCTTCCAAAAGCCCTGTCTGCTCATCGGCTCACCGGAGCAATTGGTAAACAGAAGCTGACAGTTTCCGTCGCTCACCAGCTTCGGCCTGCTCTTCTCCAGATATAGTTCTAAGGCATGCCTTGCCGTTGCCCCAAAGGGAACCGTTCGCTCCTTATGACCATCCCTACAGGTCAGACATTCCATCTGAAGATTGACATCTGAAAGCTCTAACGCTATGAGCTCAGACACACGAATCCCCGTAGCATATAAAAGTTCCATCATCGCCTTGTCCCGAAGCTCCTTCGGAGCATGGGAGGACGGCTGGTCAAGCAAACGCTTGATCTCCTCCTGAGAAAGGATCTCCGGAGGCTTCTTTTCAATTTTAGGCGCCTTTAATCCCTGAGCCGGATTGTCCCCACGCACTCCGGTCGTCACCTGCCAGGTAAAAAAAGCTTTTGCACTGGCAATAAAACGGGAGATTGTCGATGCCTTCTTTCCTTGTGCTTCCAATTCCGATACATACTTCTGCAGCTGATCCGATGTCACCTGCGAAAAGCAGGTCACATCCCCCTGTACGTACTCCATTAATTTCCAGAGATCTCTGGTATATGCAGCCTCTGTATTATACGAAGTCTGACGCTGTCCGTGCATGTAGCTGATAAATGCATCAATTTCTCTATTCATGTAAAAACCTACCCCTGTCGCCGTCCCGGACAAATGCAAACGTACCGCACTGTTCAAGGGCGCAAATATGCTTTTACTATACCAAAATATTACAAATATTGCAAATACTTTGTAATATTTTTAAAAGAAATTTAATACTTTCTGTAAAATCACCGGATTTGTGTAAGATTCAAGTAATATTCCAATGATCATAAGCACAAGAACAACACTAACGGATGCCAGACGCTGCCAGGATGACTGATCCCTCCTGCGCTCTGACAGCTGCACCATCCCAAGATAAGCCGGGATATATACAAAAAAATGAGGACAGAGAGCCACCAGGCAAAGGATCAATCCCTTCGCTTCAAATGCACTGATCAATAATACACAAAAGTATCCGTAAGCGAAGCCACACCATGCAATAAATACCCAGTGTACCGTTTTCCCCTTCGGAAGCAGTGAAAAGGCCAGCAGTAAAAGTATCAGGATCAGCCGTCGGCAACCCACATGCCATAACAACTCCCCTGACTGAATGTTCGAATATTGAAATTGCTGCAGATAATAGCGGGTCAGATTGCCATTCTTTTGAAAGCTGTCCGCTCCAAGCAGATTTGCCAGTATGATCCCGACTAAAAAACATAGAAGAAATTCAGCAAACAGCTGTTGTTTCAAGGGAATCGATCGCAGATGCATGTCTGTCTTCTCCCTGGCATTTTCTTACGCTTATTTTATGCAATATTTATTCCTATATGCCATCAGTGCTGCCACTGTTTTGGCATCCTGGATCGTACCTGCATAGATCATCTCACAGAGCTCATCCAGCTCGAACGCCTGTAACTCCACAAATTCATCCGGATCCAGATGCTGATGGGTGTGCACAAGGTCTCTTGCCACATATACATCAATAAATTCATCGCAATATGCGACCGTAGTTCGCAAAGACATCAGATAATCCAGATGCTCACTTCTATATCCGGTCTCCTCTTCCAGTTCTCTGGCCGCACAGCAGATCGTCTCTTCCTCTACCGAATCTCTCGCTCCCGCCGGGATCTCGATGGTCATGCGGTCCAAAGCGTTTCGAAACTGACGCACCATCAATATCTTCCCGTCTGGAAGAACCGGAACAACAGCAGCCGCTCCTTTGCGATGATGGATCAGGTCCCACTCTGCCAGTCTTCCATCCGGCATCTGCATTGTGTCGCTGTAAAAATCAACGATCACTCCCTGGTATTTTAATGTACGGTTCACCCGTTTGATCTGATTTTCCATGTCAAATGTTTCCTCCATTCCTTTGTCTCATTGATACTATTTTCTACTAAGTACATGTGTCTGATTCATGACGTTGAAAAAGGCGCTAAGATGAAATCTTAACGCCTTGTCGAATCAGTCTTTCTTTGGATGCTTCATTTACTTTGCGTAATCGGTAACACGTGATTCACGTATCACATTGACCTTGATCTGTCCCGGATACTCTAATTCAGATTCGATCTGCTTCGAAATATCTCTTGCCAGAATGACCATATCAGCATCACTGATTTGTTCAGGAACTACCATTACTCGAACCTCTCGTCCTGCCTGAACAGCAAAAGATTTGTCAACTCCCTTAAAACCGTTTGTAATATCCTCTAACTGCTGTAAGCGGTTAGAATATGTTTCCAATGTCTCGCGTCTCGCTCCGGGACGGGCTGCGCTGATCGTATCAGCTGCCTGTACCAGGCAAGCGATCAGAGACTGAGGCTCCACATCACCATGATGCGCCTCTACTGCATTGATGATAAGCGGTGATTCCTTGTACTTGCGGCACAGATCCACACCGATCTGAATATGTGATCCCTCCATATCATGATCCACAGACTTACCAATATCATGTAATAATCCGGCACGCTTTGCGGTTCTTACGTCCACGCCGATCTCGCCTGCCAAAAGCCCGGCAATCTGTGCAACTTCGATAGAATGCTTTAATGCATTTTGTCCATAACTGGTTCTGAACTTCATACGTCCCAGGAGACGTACCAGTTCCGGATGAATGCCATGAATGCCAACCTCTAAGGTGGCTGCCTCACCTTCCTCGCGGATCATGGTATCAACTTCTTTCTGAGCCTTCTCTACCATTTCCTCGATTCTTGCAGGGTGAATACGTCCATCCACGATCAGCTTCTCTAATGCAATTCTTGCTACCTCACGACGGATGGGATCAAAGCCGGAGAGGATCACTGCTTCCGGTGTATCGTCAATGATCAGATCCACACCGGTCAAAGTCTCCAGCGTACGGATATTTCTACCCTCGCGTCCAATGATACGTCCCTTCATCTCATCATTCGGGAGAGGAACAACGGAGATCGTGGTCTCAGACACATGGTCTGCTGCACATTTCTGGATCGCAGTCACCACATAGTCCTTGGCCTTTTTACCGGCCTCCTCCTTGGCGCGGGTTTCCATTTCCTTAATCAATTTTGCAGTGTCGAGTTTTACATCATCTTCAACGGTTTTTAATAAAAATTCTTTTGCTTGTTCGGAGGTCAAACCTGAAATTCTTTCAAGTTCCTGCACTCGCTGTTCATTGAGCTTTGCTACTTCTGCCTTTTGCTTCTTAATCTCTTCTTCCTTGGCTGCAAAGCTTGCTTCACGCTTTTCGATCGCATCAAGCTTCTTGTCCAGATTGGACTCCTTCTGCTCAATACGACGCTCTGCACGCTGAATCTCTGATCGACGTTCCTTGATCTCTCGGTCTAATTCGTTCTTTGTCTTGATAGACTCCTCCTTGACCTCTAAGAGAGATTCGCGTTTTTTTGCCTCTGCGGTCTTTACCGCATCATCAATGATCGCTCTGGCTTTTTCTTCCGCAGAGCCAACCTTTGAATCAGCTTTTTTCTGCTGTACCTGATCCAGGATCACAGCCGTCACTACCGCAGTGACTGCCAAGGTGACTAAGACAGCAACTATGAGTACTGCAATACTTACTGTCACAGGAGCACCTCCTTATAAAGTTTTCATTGTACATATAACATCAAAAATCGTACATCTGTCATAACTACAACATATAAATTTTATCCTTTATTGTGCATGATGTCAAGTAAATAATATGTATTTATGACCTTCCGATCGCTTTATAAATATCTGTGCTCTGAAATCCCCTGCGCGCCAGATATCCGTACATCCGCCGCTGCTCCTGTAAAGATGCAGTCTCCGGATCATAATGGCGCTTTTTCATAAGGTCTCTGATCATCTGTGGCTCATCCCGTTCTTCCTCATAAGTAGCAAGCACACGATCCGCCAGTTCCCTGTCCACACCCTTTTGCTGTAATTCCGCCACCAGCTTGCCACGGCTTTTGGAAGCTCCGCGCAGCCGCACATAGCAGTCCGCATAGCGCGCATCATCCACGTAATGATAGCTTCTTACATAAGCGATCGCTTCCTCCGCCAGATCCGACGGATACTCGCTCTCCAACAGCTTTCTTCGGAGTTCCTGCTCCGTGCGGTCCATCTTTTCGAGCAGATGCATGGCACGCTTTTTGGCACGCTTGCCAATGACATCCCGCCGGATCAGTTCATACTGTTCCTGGGAAAGTGCTGTTCCTTCCTCTAGTGAAAAGCTGCGCAGCTCACTGCTGTACATGACCCAGACCTCGCCGTTATCCAAATGAACCCTTTTTTTCCCTTTCGAAAGCTGCTCTACAGATGCAACTGACACGCCATCCATAACCGATTATTCCTCCGGCTTTTCAGACGCTTTGCCTGCCTTTGCTTCCGCCTCCGCAACATCTGCACCGATGCCGTAATGGCTGCGGACCTTTGCCTCGATCTCGGCACAAACCTCCGGGTGCTCCGCCAGAAACAGCTTTGCATTTTCACGTCCCTGTCCGATCTTCTCACCTTCGTAGGCATACCATGCACCGGATTTATTAACCACGTCAATGCCGGCTGCGAGATCCAGAATATCTCCTTCTTTCGAGATTCCCTTACCAAACATGATATCAAACTCAGCCTCACGGAACGGAGGAGCCACCTTATTCTTTACGACCTTCACGCGCGTATGGTTTCCGACCACCTCACCGGCCTGCTTTAATGCTTCCACACGACGCACATCCAGACGCACGGAGGAATAGAACTTTAACGCACGTCCACCGGTGGTCGTTTCTGGGTTTCCAAACATCACTCCAACCTTCTCACGCAGCTGATTGATAAAGATCACAATACAGTTAGACTTGCTGATCACAGCGGTCAGCTTACGGAGTGCCTGGGACATCAGGCGCGCCTGTAAGCCCACATGGGAATCTCCCATGTCTCCATCGATCTCTGCCTTGGGCACAAGTGCCGCAACAGAGTCCACGATCACGATATCTACCGCGCCGCTGCGCACCATAGTCTCAGTGATCTCCAGCGCCTGTTCACCGTTGTCCGGCTGTGAGATATATAAATTATCAATATCCACGCCGATATTTTTGGCATATACCGGATCCAGCGCATGCTCCGCATCGATAAAGCCCGCAATACCGCCTGCCTTCTGTACCTCTGCTACACAGTGCAGAGCCACTGTTGTTTTACCGCTGGATTCCGGTCCGTAGATCTCCACGATACGTCCCTTCGGAAGTCCTCCCAAACCGAGGGCAAGGTCCAGACTCAGGGAACCAGTAGGAATCGTTTCAACATTCATTGCAGCAGAAGGATCTCCCAGCTTCATCACGGAACCCTTTCCATACTGCTTCTCAATCTGTGCGATCGCCGCATCCAGCGCTTTTAATTTGTTTTCGTCTGCCATGATCTTCTCCTTTTTTACGATCTGTTTTCTGATCTGTTTTTTATCGTCACTTTCTCGTTCAAACGTTCGCGAACATCTGTTCGCTTCTGTGATTATAGTAATACACCTCGTTTGAAATGTCAACAGGGATTTCAAAAAAAGAAAAAATAAGAACACCCGTGATGGGTGTTCTTATTATACCGTTTTCAGATCCATGCGTCAAGACTCCACATGCTTGTCACGCATGCCTTCTGCCTTGCTTAAAAGCTCTAAAACCTCAGCCTCGGATACCACACCGATGCTCTTTGCGGCAAACATGCCAAGGTTCATTGTCACCAGCATCGGAATGCTCATGACCTGATAGCGGAGCGCCAGCCCCGGCTGCTCATCCACGTTGACCTTTCCGACCACATAACGATCCGCATATTTCTCCGCGATCGCCTCCACAGTGGGGCTCATCATCTTGCAGGGTCCGCACCAGTCTGCATAAAAATCAAGAAGAACCGGCTTCCCACTCTTCATGACTACCTCGTCAAAATTATCCTCTGTTACCTGAATCACTGCCATAGAAAAACCTCCTTTTTCAAATGATCTTACTGCTTTTGTTTTCATTCCCCATACAGTTGTTTAATTTTTGCCGAACTCAGACAGCTTTAAGCCCTCGTTCCGGTCCAGCGTCATTCCCACGCTCCATGCATTGACAAACAAGAGCAACGGATTTCCCTTCAGATCCATGATCTTCTTCATATCCGAAGTGCCGGTCAGCTTGTCCATGTCCACTTCCTCTTTATTCTCGATCCAGCGAATGTGCTCATAGGGCAGATTCTCCAGACGGATATCCACATTATACTCATTTTCCAGACGGAATTTCAACACGTCGAACTGAAGGACTCCGACCACTCCGACAATGATCTCCTCCATACCGCCCTTATACTCCTGAAAGATCTGGATCGCACCTTCCTGCGCGATCTGGTTGACACCCTTGACAAACTGCTTACGCTTCATGGAATCGATCAGCCGCACACGTGCGAAATGCTCCGGCGCAAATGTCGGGATCCCCTCAAATTCAAATTTTTCTTTTGCGTTCGTCAGCGTATCGCCGATAGAGAAGATACCGGGATCAAACAGTCCGATGATGTCGCCGGCATACGCCTCATCCACGATCTTTCGTTCCTGCGCCATCATCTGCTGCGGCTGGGAGAGCTTGATCTGCTTTCCTCCCTGCACGTGATAGACCTCCATACCCGCATCAAATTTGCCGGATACGATCCGCATGAACGCCACACGGTCGCGGTGGTTTTTGTTCATGTTCGCCTGGATCTTAAACACAAATCCGCTGAAATCCCCGGAAAACGGATCGACCGGTCCGATGTTTGACTGTCTGGGCAGCGGTGAATAAGTCATCTTTAAAAAGTGCTGCAGGAAAGTTTCCACACCGAAGTTCGTCAGCGCAGAACCGAAAAACACCGGCGAAAGCTCACCCTTTGTGACCAGCTCCTGATCAAACTCTGCACTGGCACCGTCCAACAGCTCGATCTCATCCAACAGCTGCTCTTTATATTCTGCCCCGATCAAGGCTTCCAATTCAGGTGCATCGATCGGAACGATCTTTTCTTCTCCCTCCTTGGTTCCCTTTCGCGTATCGAAAAAGAGACGCACACTCTTTGTATTCCGGTCATACACGCCCTTAAAGCCCTTTCCGGAACCGATGGGCCAGTTGATGGGACAGGTGGCGATACCAAGCTCGTTTTCGATCTCATCCAGCAGCTCAAAGGTATCGTTTGCATCGCGATCCATCTTGTTGATGAAGGTAAAAATAGGGATATGGCGCATCACACACACCTTAAACAGCTTTCGCGTCTGCGCCTCCACACCCTTGGAACCGTCAATGACCATGACCGCCGAGTCTGCTGCCATGAGCGTACGGTACGTATCCTCCGAGAAATCCTGATGTCCCGGTGTATCCAGAATATTAATACAGTAATTATCATAATGAAACTGCAGGACGGATGAGGTAACGGAAATACCTCTCTGCTTCTCAATCTCCATCCAGTCCGATACCGCATGCTTCGCGGTGGCCTTACCTTTTACGGAGCCCGCTTCATTGATCGCGCCTCCATATAATAAAAACTTCTCTGTCAGTGTCGTCTTTCCCGCATCCGGATGGGAAATAATGGCAAATGTACGTCTTTTTTCAATTTCCTTCTTCAAGTCTGCCACGGAATATTCCTCCAAATCATTTTTTAACTCTGTTTCTTCTTCGTTTATACCTCATTTATATTATCGGTCGGCTCTGTTTTTGTCAAGGCAATGTTGGGCATTGTGCCTGTTTTTCCACCTACAGAACCTGCCACCGGCAGCTTCTTCCGGATGCATGGCAACGCAAAAAAAGAAGGCATGATCCCAACGAAGGATCTGCCTTCCGTTCCGCCTTATTTTGCTGTGATGGGTGTGATCACGATCTTTTCCGCAGCGATATCTGCTTTGCGGGAAACGATGTCCTCGATCTGTGCGCGCTTTGCATCCGTCACCTCGCCCATATCCAGTACAACGTCGGCACCGCCGTCAGAGCTGATGCTGACAACCACATCTGTAAAGCCCTTCGCTTCCAAAAGCATCTCTGCAGCCGCTTCTTTTTCCGCAATATCCGTCAGCGCAACCATCTTGTCGATGGCATCCTGCTTTTGTGCATCGGAAAGCGTCTCGCTGTCAATGATCGCAAGCAGGCTTTCCTTATTTTCCGAGCGCACCTGCTCACGGTTCATTTTCATTTCCACAGCAAAATTCACATTCTCCATAACAGCGCCTGTCAGCACCGTCTCACCCGGATTTTCCACGCTGGCCTCCTCGGTATTCTCCTGACCCGCTTCCTCTGCCTGTGCCGTATCCAGAGCGGGATCCTCGGTATCTGTAAAGATGTCATCATCCAAAAGCGCATCCTCCTCGGAAATATCGTAGGTATCCTCCGCCACCTCCTTGCTGGTCGCTGCGGTCAGATCTTCCTTATTTCCATATGTATAGCTCACGTAACCTGCCGCAGCGATCATTAGCGCCAGCGCCGTAATGATCATCTGGTTTTTCTTAAAAATTTTCATGTTTGCCATCCTCCTGCATCGACATTTTGACTATTGTAATCTTATGCGCTTCCAGCGGAAATAATGCCATGACACCCTGTAAAATATTCTGCTTTACTATGGAATTCCCGGCGCCCTGAGCCACCACGAGCACCCCTTCCACCTGCGGTGTCAGTTCATTGGAAACATAGGGACTTTCCACACTTCCGTCTTTTTCATACACGCTGGACTGAGAGAGGTCTGTCTGTTGCGTACCTCCTTCTGTCACTTCCGCACGGCGCGTCACATCCTTCTCCACTACCTTTTCACCGGTATCCTTCATCGTGATCATCACACGGACCTTCCCCGCACCGTCGATCAGGGCGAGCGTCTCCTCCAGCCGGCTTTCGAGCGCCGCCGTTTCATCCCCGGCACGCTCCTGCCCACTGTTTTGTTCCGTTTCTTCCGCAGTTATCTGTGTCTGTGAAGCTTCCGGTTCCTTTTTTCCTGCCTTTTCCACCGGCATGGCGATCACAAGAAGAAGGACACCAAACAGTCCCAGGATCAGCCATGTATTTTTATCTTTGAAATTCAGTTTTTTCCAGTCCGGCTTCATTGTACAAGCACCTGCCCTTCTTTTAAACCATACACCTCGATCAGATAGCTTCGAAGTGTTTCCCCGTCACCATTTAAGCCCTCCCGGATGATCACCTGCTCCAGCTCGTAATCACCGTTCATCGAAACGGTAATGTCTTCTATATCCAGTAATTTTTCTTCTGCAGCTTCTGAAAACTGTTCCTCCAGTGTGCGCTCATACTGCCTGAGAAAAATCTCATTTCCGGCTTTCTCCATGCGTCCGAAGTCCAGCTGTGCCTCCTCCATGCGTTGGGAGAAGGATTCATAGAGAATGCTTTCCTGCAGTTCCTCCTCTTTCCCAAATACGGATAACACCGGCCGTAAAAGTGTCAATGCAAGCACAAGCCCCATGAAGAAACGGATAAATTTTTTATAGGACTCCCCAGCCGTAAAATAGAGCATGATCATCATCAGAAAATAGAGGATCAGCATCGAACGGATCCAGTTGTTGAATATCTGCATAAGTCCTCCTCACAATCCTACAAATGCGTGGCAACACAGACAACTGCTACTGTCAAAAACAGCATCAGGATCGCCGTCACCACCAGCTTCAGATAAAGCATTCCCGCCCGGGCCAGCGCATCAAGCACACCGCTGACGCGCTTGTCTGTCACCGGCTCAGCCAAAGCTGCCAGTACCCGATAGATCAGAGCCAGCATGCCGATCTCCAAAAGTGGTTTTGCACACAACAGGATCAGCACAACGATCACACTGGCACCCACGCAGTTTTTGATCAGAAGTCCTGTTCCAAGCAGCATCTCACTCACCGCATTCATTGCCCCGCCCAGCCCCGGAATGACGCCGATGGTACGAACGGCCGCCGTCTTTTTTAGCTGATCCACCGCCGGAGCCACCATTCCCTGGATCAGATTCATCCCGAGCACAGCGGTTACCAACAGCTTTTGTGAAAAAGTGACCGCACCCTCAAACAGTTTTGCCATGTTGGAAAAATGCTCCTCCTTCCACGCATAATTTGCAAACTGTGTGATCAAAAACAAAAACACGATCGGGAGCAGCAGCTTCTGCAAAATATTCTGGACCAGATACAACACAAGCAGCAGCATCTCATAAGTAAGACCGGCTGAACGCATACCTGCGGAAAATATCATTGCCATACAGAACACCGGCTGCACAAGCAATGTAAATTCCGCAACCCGATCCATGCAGCTGTAAACAATCTGCTGCATAGATGCAAAGATCCGCAGCGCGTTGTACAAGAACAGAAAATACACTGCCAAAAAGCTGATCTCAGACAGAAAAGAGCCGGCAAAGATGCCGGAGATCCCCTGCAGCATCGCAAATGCCAGCAGCAGTATGAGCATCTGGATCAGATATGTTTTATTCTGACGCACAGCGGAAAAGCAATGGGCGACGACCCAGGACCAGATGCGCGAAACATCGAATGTCTCCTCTCCGGATAAAAAGCCTTTGATCAGCTCTCCAAAGCTGATATTCAGATCGTCTTCCCCCTGCTGTTCCGAGAGAAAGCGCTCCATCTCATCCAGTTCCAGTTCCTCCAAAAGCTCGTCCGTCATCTGATCCGTTTCCTCAGTCATCCCTGCCGAAGCATCTGCTGCCTGTATGTACGCAGCCTCCTGTGCCGCCTTCGCCTCCTGCCCCACCTCTGATGTCTGCAGACGTGTTGTCTCCTGTACTGCCCCCGCTGCCTGCACACACACCGGCTGCATCAGGATCAAGAGCAACACCAGCCGGACACACAGCCGTTTCCCCCGCCCCTTCATGCCGCCACCGTCGCGATCAGGTCCAAAAACGCCTCAATAACAGGCAGTGCCAGAAGAAGGATCGATATTTTAGAAAACATCTCGATCTGCGAAGCGATCGTCGAATATCCCGCGTCCTTGCAGAGATTGACCGCAAACTCCGCGACGTAAGTGATACCGATCATCTTCAGGATCGTTCGGAAATACCCGGCATCCATTGTCGCCAGTTCACGCAGGCGGTTTACCGACTCCAGCAGGATAGACAGCCTGCCTGCCACACTGAAAAAAATGCAGACACACACCACCATACTGAGAATGATCCCGTATTCCGGGCGTTCTTTTTTCAGCACGATTGCAAGCAGCACGCCCGCCACTGCAAACAGAGATAGCTGTACGATATTCATGTGCACTCCTTTATTTTCAGTTTCGCAATCACCTATATTCATCCCCCTGCATGAATACCGACATGCATATATCCCACTCCGCACCTTACGTGCAAAGTCGTGGGATATTATGCATGCCCGGTATTGTTTTTCCCACTATTGTATATTATTTCTCATAGTTCAAATAGCGTCTGCATCGTTGCAAACAGCTCATAGATATAAGGCACCACCCACAACAGCACCAGAACAAGTCCCGCCAGACTGATCAAAAATGCATGTTCCTCACGTCCGCTATGCTTCAATACCTGTCCGAGGATCGTGACGAGGATGCCCACGGCAGCGATCTTAAAAATCATATTTACACTCATACTGTTCTCCCATATAACTGTTTCGCACCCTCGCGGTCCTGATGCAAAAGCTCATTCCTGTTACTACACCTCTTCCATATATCTTCCGTCCGGCTCAGATAAAAAAAATGATCAGAAAGATTCCTGCCAGCATCGTGCCGTAACGGCAAAGACGCCTTCGCGTCATAAGGCTTGTCTCGTAGATCTCCCGAAGCCTGCCAAGCCGTTGCTGATAAACGCCGAACAATTCCTCCTTCAGTTCCACATTGTCCATGCGAAGTACCTCTCCCGCCTCCGCCAAAAGCCGGCGCTCTGTCTCATCCAGAAGAAACGCTTTTTTGCGTTCCTCCAGCTGAGTCCGCCAGATTTCCGGTGCATCCCCCTGACTCTGCTCGATCAGCTTCGTTCCGACAGCCTCGCAAAGTCCCCGATACGGATGATGTAGATGCATACTACAATGCTCCAGCACAAGCGGCAAAGGAAGACGCAGCAGACAGATCTCGTTTTGAAGCAGTGACAGAAACAGCCCAAATTCCTCTAACTGCCTTTTATGCTCTGTGAATTCTGCCTCCTTGGAAAAAATGATGCCAAGCGATGCCAGAAGTATCATGCCGGCCCCCATCAGCTTCAATCTCATAGCCTCTGCCCTCCGATCTGCTCCATGCGGCTGTTAAACACCTGCATACTCCGCCGTCCGTCTGCATCCTTCTCCAGCACGATAAAGCGTCCGATCTCTCCTTTTCCGCTCCAGCCAAAGAAGCCGCAGATGTGCTGCAGACTCTCGATACTCTCACCGTGAATGGTACCGATCAGGCGGCAGCCGCTGTGAAACGCCCGGGTCACCGCCTCAAAATCATCCTTTGCGCCAAGCTCGTCTACCGCGATCACCTGCGGCGACATGGAACGCAGCAGCATGTAGATACCCTCGCTCTTTCCGGCGCCCTCCAGCACATCCGTACGGGGGCCGAGGTCGTTCTGCGGAATGCCGAGATACCCTGCACCCAGCTCCGAACGCTCGTCCACAACGCCCACCTTCATTCCGGGATGCCGGTAGTCTCCCTCTGACAGGATCCGGATCGCATCGCGCAGGTAGGTCGTCTTTCCAACGCCCGGCGGTGAGAGGATCAGCGTATTGTAAATGCCGCCTGTATCTCTTACCGCCTCCACCAAAGGCTTTGCACAACCCTTTTTCTCCCGGGCTATGCGGATATTCAGAAAATAGATATGCTGCAGGCGTACGATCCTTCCCTGCTGCACTGCTGCCTCACCAGCCACACCCACACGGTGTCCGCCCCTCAGCGTCAGATACCCCATGCGCAGCTGTTCCTCATAGGCGTACATCGAATAATTGCACAAAAACCCCACCATTTCCTCCAGATCTCCCCGTGTCATACGGTAGCCATGTTCACATTGACGACAGAGCGCATCGCTGCTCTCATCCAAAAAGTATTCGCCGTCACCGTACAGAAACATGAGTGGTTGTCCCGCCCGGATGCGGATCTCCTCCAATGTGTTCTGGTCTATGTCCGCGCGCTTTAATTTGTCACGCATATGTAATGGAAATAATTTGAGTAATTGATCTTCCAGCATAAAAAACCCCCTGTCCATACATCACTATATGTATGGACAAGGGGTTTTATGAATGATTTTTGCAACTAAAAAAGAATATTCTCCGGTAATCTTCCCCGGCCCACATGGCGGATCATCCGTTCTACCTGGGGTAACATATTGATCGGGCGAAGCAGCACCTTCGGATGTTCCAACGCATATACCCGGAATATCTCATCCGCAAATCCCTGACCCATCAGTGTCACATTAGAAAAATCCAATATCACCTCACAAAATGTTTCCAGTCTATGGCAAATTCTCCTTGCCTGCGACCGTGCTACGGGTTCCCCGGTAATACAGGCTTCTTGCACCGGTATCTTTGTCCGCATAAAGCCCTCGTCTACGTCAGCATATGTGTCAAAAACCTGACCGGCTTCACGCTCTGTCTCATTCTCCAGTGTCATCATAACCATCGTGCGCTCCTTCCATATTCTTGCTGCATAGGCTGCCAAATGTGGTTTCACAACCTCGGGCTCATCCTGGCACCCCCCACGCACTCTGTCATCAGTTCTCAATCTCTATCTTTTTCCCATCCAAAATATCCAACATCTGCCTTGCTGTCACAATAAACGGTTCTGATGGAAAATGCTTCAGATTCCCTGTAACCAGATAGGCGTTCTCCTCTCGCTTTTCCATAACCACCTCATAAAAAGGTAAATCCTTCATGTCCGGTAAAATCTTACCCGTAGCAGATGGTTCTATCAAAACACCATACTTCTCTATAGAAGACAAAATATAGCGTATCATCTCCGGCTCAAACCGAAATTTTTTTCTGCCAAGTACTTCTTGATATTCCCGCATGATCTGCTCACTATATATCGGAATAATTTCACCTGCAATCATTCTGCCAATAACCTGTACTGTAGCAGCATCGGCATAATTGGAGAGTAACGCAGAAACAAGCACATTCGTATCGATGACTGCGTAGCATATCACTCCACATCCTCCTCCCCGTATCTCACCTTACGGATTTCTTCATTGATTTCATCCAATGACATGCCCTGTGGAAAGTTTTTCTCTGACTGCGCCCGCAGAGACAGAAATGCCTGCATCGCTTTTTCTCTTGTTATTTCAGGCTCCGGGGATACGATCTCGAAAGGAATTTTACGTTCACGAACAACAGCTCTTGCGAATACATTGATTGCTGTAGATGCTGTCATACCAAAATCTGTGCATAAAGCATCAAATTGTTTCTTTAATGTTTCATCCATGCGGACACTAAATGTTGCCTGTGCCATAACTCATGCACCTCCTTTTTTCTTATTATACGCATTGTAGGTGCAAAAAGTCAATAATTCGCACCATTTGAGTGCGTTTTTTACAAAATTTTCATTTATACTTTTCAGACACTTTTCAGAAACCTTTGCTTTTTTTGTTCTTCCGGCGCTGAATTACTTTCCCAATTCAAAAAGAATATTCTCCGCAGATCGTCCCCGCCCCACATGACGGATCATCCGTTCTACCTGCGGAATCATATTGATCGGGCGAAGCAACACTTGGGGATGTTCCAACGCATATACCCGGAATATCTCATCCGCAAATCCCTGACCCATCAGTGTCACATTAGAAAAATCCAATATCACCTCACAAAATGTATCCAGTCTGTGACAAATCCTCCTTGCCTGTGACCTGGCTACCGGTTCTCCGGTAATACAGGCTTCTTTCACCGGTATCCGTGTCCGCATAAAGCCCTCATCCACGTCAGCATATGTGTCAAAAACCTGACTGGCTTCACGCTCTGTCTCGTTCTCCAATGTCATCATAACCATCGTGCATTCCCTCCATATTCTTGCTGCATAGGCCGCCAGATGTGATCTCATAACCTCGGGCTCGTCCTGACACCCCCACTTTAGAATCAGCGAATCTGACCACAACACAAAAGAATCCATCATCTTTGATGAAAAAAATATTCCCTCACCGGAATGATTCCTACTGTCGCGAGTGATTTTCCCTTTATAAAGTTCAACCAGCGCATCCTCAACCCTCGGATGATCCCAACCATTGCCAGCCATATATTCTGTCAGAGTGGAAAATACCCCCGCTCCATCATCAGAGATCACAACTGTTGTATTCAATGCATTGGAAGTCACAATAATTCCAATTTGAGTTCCTCTTGAATGTTCAATCGCATTATTAAGGATTTCCGCACCGCAATACTGCCAGATCACACGCGCCTTTTCACTACAGCCTGTGAGATATGGCATGATATACTGTTGCAATAAGACATCTTCCTCCGGCATCTCTGCTTCCAGTGAGACTCTGGTCCGATGCTCCTGCTGAATCAGTCGATAACCTTCCTGCTCTCCTGCCGCATATTCTATGATACCGCTA
>JAQYOU010000115.1 GCA_028727105.1 bacterium | reverse complement strand
GGTACTTTTTATCACACTGGATCTTTGAAAAATGCTTCCGGTCAAGGTTTGCACGCTTCCACACATCCTTGTTGTCCAAGCCGGATTGTTACTCCAATATATGAGCTGATCTCCCCAACAAGCTGCCCCGACAGCTGAAACGATTGAATGGCATGATGCGCCTCCTTTCCATAAATCATGCTGATACCCAAGCGAAGAATATTGTCCTCTATCAGGTCAAACAGCAAACCCAATCCTACCTTTTTTCTCCTTGAACTGCTGACCTGCATTTGTCTCAAAATCTGCAGGGATCAATTCCAACAGCTTGCTTTTTGGAATCTTCTTCCCTTTATATTCATTGAACAGCCGCTCTGACTGGTGCATGATCGCCTGTTCTAACACATTTCTCGCAAAACGTCCGTTACCAAACTCATCATGGCTGCAGGCCGTTGAAAAAATATCCATGCACATTGTCTCAATCCCCTCTGCAAGCCGGTAGCCTTTCTGTTTTGCCATCAGCTTCAGGATCTGCCAGAGTTCCTCTGCATTATAATCCGGGAAATTCAGATGAAAAGCGATCCTGCTGCGCAGTCCTTCGTTTTTCTCTAAAAAGACTTTCATTTTCTCCGGATATCCGGCAAAAATAACGATCACATCATCCCGATGATTTTCCATTTCCTGAACAATTGTATTGATCGCTTCATCTCCGAAGGTATTCGAATTGTCCACCAGCGAATATGCTTCATCAATAAACAAAACACCTCCGGATGCCTCCCTGAATTTCTGGCATACGGTCTTCGCCGTCCATCCCACATAGCGGGCGATCAGGTCTGCACGTCCCACTTCAACAAAACGCCCGCTGTCCAGAATGCCTTCTTTTTTAAGGATCTGCGAAAGTAAACGTGCCACGGTTGTCTTTGCACTTCCCGGATTTCCGGTAAAGATCATATGCATGGAGCTTTTGTAGGAATCCAGGCCCATCTGGGATCGGATCTGCTGCATTTTCCCCGTTGCAATGATCTGATCAACAACCTTTTTCAGTTCTGACAGCCCGACCATATTCTGAAGCTCCTGATAAGGGGCGGATGACTGACGATCTTCATGCACTTCCACCATCTCACAGGTTCGGTATGCGGTGTAGATCCGGTTCTTCAGACCGTTTCCATACCACTTTTTATATGCTTCATATACTTCCGAAACGGTATAAAGCTTCTTCTTAGGAAGTATTTTTCTTACTTCTTTCTCTGTTGCCGGAAAGTCTGTTTTTTCGGTAAGCCGTTGAAAAAATTCCACCGCTTTATCGTAATCACCTGCTCCCTCTTTGATCTCCACAATATCAATGTGCTCTCTGACCTTTGCGATCATGCTCTGGGAAAATCCCGGATGCTCCGTATTGTCCACAAACAGGCAAAGTGTATTGAGCGCATATTTCCTGATCAGTTCATCGAAATAGTCCACGACACTTTCGTAGGAAGATGCGTAGTTTCCGTGCATGCCGTCTGATCCCTTCAGTTCGATCAGAACTGCATTTCCCTGGGCGTTCTCAAATACATGATCCATGTCTTCTTCCGCATAGCAGCCTTCCTCAATGCTGTAAAGATGCTCCAGGCGGTGTCCTAACATTCGTCTGTTTGCACACAAAGCAGGGATCAGCACCTCCGCAATTTCCATGGCAGCCTCCGGATCACCAACGGTCAGCTTGTAATGAACCGGATGCCCATAAAACTTATCAATGTTACTGCCTGCATAGATCCGTTCCAGTTCCTGCAGCAGTGTATCATCAGCCATGATCTGGCAGGCTCGTTCCATGGCTTCTTCGTAAGTGAATTCGCTGTAGTTTTTTTCTTTGATCTTGAACTGGCAGTTGTCAAAATAATCTAAACTCAGATCCCGGGGAAACCATCCTCTTCCGCTGATCACGCCTGCACCGCTGGCTCTTTTACAGATGGAATGGATATCCTTTGCGCAGACCTCTCTTTCATCCGTAATGCGCAGATGATCAGATCCCGGAACTGCTTCCCTCATTGTTTTACAGATATATTCTCTGCACGCTCTCAGAGAAACATTTTCCAATCTGCATGTTGCAAGTAACTGTAATTTACCAAATTTACCCCCGGTGACCAAAAGGGAAATGTTTCCGTCCAGTCCGCACTCAATTCCCAAATGTTCATTGATCTCCGAAGCATAATCGGACCATTTATTCGCTTTTTCACCGGTCTTTCCTTTGTTTCCGTTGTTTGCCGAAGCTTTTGTGTCATACTCCAGAGTGAATTCATAAAATACCATCCTGTCACCTCTTGCTTTTCAACATGTACGTTTCTGTATCTGTTCCATTCGTTCATTGCTTTGATGATTACAGTATACCTACTATTGTGTACATTTTTTTGCACAGTGACAATAAACCGGTAGTTTACTATTCCATATTTTCTTTTGCGACAATTTCTCGGACTGCATCTATGAGTCCATAATACAGAAGGCAATCCTTTACTCTGGCTTCCGGATGTGAATATGATATAACAATTCGCTTTGATGGTTCGACAACATACCCGATGCCTCTTGATGTTATTCTCCGTTTGAGATTATCATACTCCGTGATCTCATCAAAATAACAGCCTTCTGTTCCGCCACAAATAACAATATCCGGCTCATACATATTTATCTGCCTGCACAATTTCTCAGAATTTTCTCTCGCAAATCTGTATATCTCCTTCATATCTGAGGTATGACCACCGGAGACTTTCTTCACATTAACAGCCGCTATCTTGTTTAACCATTTCTTACGATATTCCTCATCAACCTCATCGATATCCTGCCATGGTATTTCCCTATCGAGATTTAGGATTCCTTCCACCCAGCGTGAACCATTATCCCAGGTCTGTTTTCGTCCGCCTTCCATCAGATAATCGCGAAGATCCCAATCTTTCCCGCCATTCACTTCCTTGAGCAAAAACAAAATTTTATATTTTGCCGAAAAATACTCCTGTGGATTGACAACTCCATCCTTGATAAACCCCGGAAGTTCTTTTGCCCATTCATCCAGGAACTCTTCTTCCTCTTTTACAAATCTCTCAATTTCCATAATCACTATCTCAAATTATCATATTTATCGCACATTGCATGAACTGCTTTCGATATATCCTTTCGCAGGTCCTTTGGTTCCAGCACTTCCACATAAGGTCCATATTGCAGAGCCCAGTAAAACATCGCATTTTCATTGCAATGGATCCTGACAGTGATCTCGGCCCTGTCATCGTTCTGCTCTAAAATGCGAATGTCCTTGCCAAACCAATCGACCAGACTGTCAATCGTCGCCTTTGTACAGCGGAGCTTGATCGGTGAACTGGGGCCACAGTACATGTACACATGCTCAGCCATATGTTTGGGAAGATCCAGTCCGTGTTCCAGCCCTTTCACCTGCTCCTGCGGTTTCCGACGCTCATCCAAGATCTCAAGATCAAGGATCTTATCGATCCTGTAATAGGAAATATCATCATACTTGTCCACATTGCCCAAAAGATAATATCTGCTGTTCGCTACGATCATCTGATAAGGATTGATGATATAATCTGCTTTCCGCTTGTGGAGTTCCAGATCGGTTCCGTACCTTCCATATTTGAAGTGGACTTTTCTCTTCTGCTCGATAGCATCATTTAATGCACTGACAGTATAAAGCACCTGCTTATTATCTGTTCTTGCCGTAGTCTCTGCGGCACAGACATGTGAGACCTTCGGTTCAAAATATTTGCTGCTCATTTTCTCCAGTTTGCTGATCAGTTCTTTTGCCTGGTTATTTGTGATACTCTTTGAGGACAGCACGCTGTCGATCAGCACCCGCAGTTCCGCATCCTCGAACTCTCTTGTGACAAGCCAGTAACCATCATCATACGGTATCTCATAGCCGAGCTCATTTAAGTACTCTACATTATTCTTCACGGAACGCCTGTCGCATTCCATCCCATACTCGCGTTTCAGAAGCTTCATGACTTCCTGCTGCGTCAAATGGTGCTCCTCATCCGAATATCTTTTTAAGATATCCAGTATCAGCATATTCAGCATTTTCTTATTCGCGGTTCCGTACAAGATCATTCCTCCAATCGGATTCTATTCTTTCAGATCCCAGTAAATTAACTGCACATACTCAGGAACTGGTGCCTTTCCAATCATATCTGCCCAAATATCTTTATAGTGTTCTTCCCACTCTGTCTTTGATGTCGGCTTATAATCCAAGTCATTCACAAAGTTCAAAAGAACGATATGGAACCGCTTATCTTTCAAAAAAGGTGACTTGTTCAAAAAATACATAAATGTCAATCGGTTGGCAAGCTGATAATACTTACTCTTCCAGTTTTCAAAATCCCCTCCGTCAGACAAAGCATCATACGCCTCTTTCATTGATTTCAATATCAGTTCATCATTCTCCAGCTTCCCTTGCGAAGATCCGGGCACTAAAAACTTTCTCGGGGTATTAACCTCAGATAAATGTGCTTTTGCCTCAATGAGATAGTAATCTTTCCAATCCTTTGTCACAGCAATTCCGTCCCACTGTGATTGCTGTTTCGGCCAGAAAGAAAACACTTCATTTGCCATGTCCTTATCAATAATATTCAACCACTCAAGCATTTTTTCTTGATTCAATTTGTACTCGGCATAATTCTCGCCTGCACGCGGACTGATCCAGATCAATTCCTGCTTTCCACTCATCGCACGGTTCAATTGTTTTTGACAAGCTTCATCATTAGCCACAAACTGCATCCATTTCTTGCTTCCTTTTTCTCCGGGTCCATTAGATGTGTTACTCATTTCACAATATCCTCCTTTTCAATGACAAAACCGCTCCAGTTATCCGCATACTGCAGGAGCAGTGTTAATGGTTCTTCTCTGGTTGCCACGCTGTGATTATCATCCACATACTGACCATCATGATAAACAATTGCCTGTGCTTCTTCCTGTGTCAGTGGAAATCGTGACCCACATAAATATAAGCTTCTCACAGGAACACTTAAATACGTGAGATTTTTGTTAAACCGATAGGCTGTACTTGCCGGATAACCTGCTGCCTTCTGTTTTTCATTTGGCTCATTTGGCAGATACTGCGGTTCACCGGGAACACCGGCCTTTCCCAGATCATGCATCAATGCAACTATCACGCAGCTTTCCTCACTGATCTCTGGAGCAAGGACTTCCCTTAACTTAAGCATCGTCTCAGCCACATTTACACTATGCTCGAGGAGTCCCTGCTCTCTGCACAGGTGATACTTTATAGAAGCAGGCGTTGTCATATAGGCAGTTTCATTCTCAACAAATGCCATCAGTTCCGCAAATTCTGCCTGACGATCAACAACCTTACCTTTCAGTATTTCATATCGCTCTGTCAGTTCCATTTTGAATCTCGCTTTCTGCTATTTCACTACTTCCTTTAATTTCCCCAATACCTTTACCATGGCGTAGGTAGCATCCTGCGAGGATCCATTCCTTCCTTTGCCAGAACCGCTTCCGGCAGATTGTCTACCGCTTCTTCCGGTTTGTACTTGTCCATCCACAAGATTTTCGGACATTGAATGCCTTTACAGTATCTGGATTTACTTAGACCTATTTTTTCTCCCATAATATCATCTACCTCTCAACAAT
Source organism: bacterium (assembly GCA_028727105.1). Classification (GTDB taxonomy): domain Bacteria; phylum Bacillota; class Clostridia; order Lachnospirales; family Lachnospiraceae; genus W0P33-017. Next base: position 5,460 of record JAQYOU010000115.1, on the reverse strand, counting down.
ATCCTTATTCTCTTCGTTTAGTACTTTCTATTCAGCACTTTCTATATAGAAATATACAGCAAACCAGTGTACATTATTTTACACATAAGAACACGATTTTCATCCTTTTACAAAAACTCCACCTTTTCCTAAAAAAAGCCCCGCACACGATAACGTATGCAGGGCATCACATCTGTGCCATTTTCGTCAGCAATCATATATCTGCTCATCTGTTATACATAATTAGTTTTACTTTTGCGCAATCAGTTCATGTAGCCTTGCTATTTCAGCCTCATAATTACTATGTTCTTGTTCAAGTTGCCGCGTAACTTCAACAACATTTCTGCGTTCCTGCTCTACCTCTTTCTTAGCTTTCTCCGCATCTTTACGCGCTTCTGCAAGCTCTTCATTCGCTCCTGCTAACTGCTCATTCGCTTCTGCTAACTGCGCATTCGCTTCTGCAAGCTTTCGCGCCATCATCTTTTCATAACGGTTGTATTCCTCGCGCGCCATACATTGCTGCCGAATGATCTCATCCGCATTCAGCTCATACATCGCCATTGCAACTTCACTCATGTATTTGTTCTTCTCTGCTATCATGCGTAGCTCCTCCCAGGTTCCCGCCTTGAACATCCATGCCCACGACATAACACAGTATGTACATGTTTACTATAGCACCTATTCAATTATGCAGCAAGGTCAAACGGCATCTTTTGCCCAGCAGCAAAATCAACCCATGACAAAGGGCGCTCCCCGTGGCAACAACAACGTCCCTGCGGCAGGTTATATGAGTCCGTAATGCTCCAGCGCCTGTGTAATACCGCCCTCAAAGGCAGGTGCCGTCACATAGTCTGCTGCTGTCATCAGCTCAGAGGACGCATCCCCCATAGCGATCTTATTTTGCACCACCTGAAACATAGTCAAGTCGTTGTTGCTGTCACCAAAAGCGAATGTATCGGAGATATCCACGCCCAGCACACCACAGAGAACTGCGATCGCCAAACCTTTGGAGTGTCCCTTTGCGATCATCTCGATCGTACTTCCCACAAACGCACCTTCATGCCAGATATAATCAAAGACAGAAGCCAGCTCACGACACGCTTCGTCCGCATTGCAGCCCGGCAGACGCTTGGCGCTGATCTTATTGATAAGAAGCCGGTCTTCGTTACCTGCAATGGGGCGCCACCGGTCACCGAGTTCCCGCGTGATCAGATCCGCATACCAGTCTACATCAGTGGTATATTCTTCCAGATCATAATACATATGGGTATTTCCTTCCATCACCGGCACAAGCCCGCATCTGCGAAGCGTCTCTACGGCGCGTTTTGCGTCAGAGGTTGGAATATCCTTTTTGTACACAGGTCTGCCCTGATATTCTATATAGGCACCAAGGTTCGTGATCATTCCCGTCCAGGGCAGACGCTCCATCTCCCGAGGCACAAATGCCCGACTCCGCCCGGTACACAAAAAAGCCATATGTCCATTGTCGGCAAGCCGCTTGATGGCAGCCGGAACATCGGGTGCAACGCCGCGTTTGATGTCCAACGTTGTGCCATCGGCATCAAAAAACAAGATTTTATGCATATATATGTCTCCTATAGATTGTTATTCCAAACTCATAAGCCACTGTCTATGGTTTTCATTCTTATCCATTCATCCCCATTTGCAATAATATTACCGATTCATGGAGTTACTTGTCAATAATTGTGGAAATTTTTTCACGAATCATACTCAGCTTTGTACAATCTGATCTGCATAGAAACTCCTACTCACACTAAGGCCCAAACCACCGTCACACTATCCGTCACATCAAAATCATCGGGATTGATGTCTATATCATAGGAATCCTCACCGCTTCTCATGCAGCATTCTTCCAGCATCATGGAATTCATGGGACGAGATACGAACTCCAGCTCCGCCCAGGAATAATCAATGTTCACGATGTCTCCCAAGGTCACTCCTGCCGCTTTTGCAAGCACATCTGCCTTTTTCATGGAATCTGCTACTGCGGCTGCCAGCAATTCGTTTTTGCATTTTTCCGGTTCTGCAACCGTATATTCGATCTGGATCTCCGGGCGGACGGCAGTCTGTCCAAGGGCATAAAGAATCTGTCCCAGCCGTTTGTTATCTGCCGGAAATTCCACCTTCATCCGGTGAATATACTTATATCCTTCAAATCGTTTTTTCCAACTCTTATCCCTATCCTGATAGCTTTCATATTCCGCATTCACATGAAAAGCCAGCGTTTTCAAGTCATCTTTTTGAAAGCCAAGTCCGGCAAACATTTTTTTCAGTTCCTCTGTCATAGCTGCAGACTGCTCCAATGCCATAGGTAGCCTGTATGCCCTCCATGATCATTATCAGTCTTGTTGTATCCGGTCTGACCGACAGCCTTCCTTTACCCGTCACTCTGATTGTTCGTTCCATTCTGTCTCTCCTCCATCTGTTTTCAAGTTTTCCTCGTATTCCTCCGAGTCAACACGTCGTCTGCCAATTACCTCGTCAAACATTTGCATCACGCCAAGAATATCCTCACTGACCCTGCTTCGGCACTCAGCCCGCAGAACTGCAGGAATGTCATAATATGCCTCCGCAATACTTCCTGGAATGGCTCCAAGCGTATCCGTATCACCGCCGAGTGATACGGCATTTCTGACAGCATCCTCATAATCCTCCGACTCAAGAAATGCGATGATCGCCTCCGATACCGTCTGCTGACAGCTTTCCACATGATGATAAGTCGGTCTGATCTCATCCAGTGTCCGATCCAGGTCATAACCAAATTCCTCCGTGACATATGCTTTGATCTTCTCTTTATCTGCACCATTCCTTGCAAGAAAAATGCAGCTGGCGGTGGCTTCTGCTCCTTTGATCCCCTCGGGATGATTGTGCGTTACCTCAGCAGTATAAGCCGCAACTTCTCTCGTCCGCTCCAGTGTCGGATACAGCCAGCCCACAGCGGAAACCCTCATTGCCGCCCCGTTTCCAAAGCTGTGATAAGGTTTTGGATTCCGCTTTTTAGCCAGTAATAAAATCTGCCGCCGTATCCAGCATCCGGGTATCGCTTCCCCCAGTCCTGCATGTGAATGATCACCGCTTCCTCGATCTCTTCTTTCGATGCGTCCGATCCGACTTCGATCAGCGCTTCCGCAACTGCGGCTGTGTACCGGTGTTTCTCTGTTCCTGTCCTGCACGTACATGATACCTGAAAACCAATGCCTTCTGGTCGCTCTTTGGGCGACACTTTTGGGCATGAAAAAACGCCGGTAAACATACCGACGTATTCTCCTATACTCCCAATATTTCATTCGTGTACTTAAACAGCACCAGATTCAGCAGGTAGATATCATACTGCTTCTCAGCGATCGCCTTCTGCACGATCAGATCCACACGGCTGCTGGGGCTGAATGCCCAGTCCGCCCGCGCAAGCAGGTCCTTCGACTATTCCAGATCCAGTTCCAGCGCGATGCAGAGCGCCATCACCGTTTTTTCTTCGGATGGTACTTTTTATCACACTGGATCTTTGAAAAATGCTTCCGGTTCCATCGGATACGACCTGCGCGAGTATTCCGCAACGCTTTTTTTTGCGTATCTCATTTGCTCCAATATATGAGCTGATCTCCCCAACAAGCTGCCCTTACAGCTGAAACGATCGTTTATCGAACACTACCAATATGATCTGCATATCGTTTTCCATCAGGAATCTGCTAAACACCGACAAGCAACGGTTTACAAGGGGCTACAAGCGGTATAAAGAAACAAGTGGTTTGATGGAGTGGAAAATAGGTCATATTTTCCACTCTATCTTTACATAGTCGCTGGTTGCGCTGATTGATGAAATCAGGCCGTCAGCGGCTTTCCTTTTGTCCTCAAAGCTGATGTTTTCCCAATCGTCCAGATACCCGGACAACAATTCAATCTGCTGGGAGGACAGCGTTTCAACGGACAGGTCTGCAATCGCCTTGGACAGCGTTTTGCGGCGGTTGTCCAAGTCCTCGATTTTCTTGTTAGCGTAGGCAAGCAAGGTGGCGTTGGCCCCGGTCAGCGTATCAAGCAGTTTTTCAATCTCGGCTTCAACCTGTGCAAGCTCCACCTGATAGGCGGTGATCTTCGGGTTGGCCTTTTCTTCGCCGCCCCGGAGTAGCTTGAACTCCCGGAACTTTTCTCCCATTGCTGTGAAAATGAACTGTTCAAATTCATTCTTGCGGAGCGTACCGCACCCCGGACAGCCCTTGTGGTCGGCCCGTTTGGAACAGCGCAGATATTCATAGCCGGAGGGGTTGTGGGTCGTTTTGAGAGCGTACCCGCATTTCCCGCATTTGATTTTCCCGGCCAGCCAAGTGTTCCGGGCCTTGCGTCCGTTCTGGAAGGTGATGTTTGTCATCAGCTTCTTGCGGCACCGTAACCAAATGTCGGAGGGTACAAAGCCCTCATGGGGAGCAATCACAAGTATCTGATCTTTCAGGCTCTTGTCCTTGTCCTCCTTCACATCCCGGCCCTGATCGAGATAGCAGCCATTTGTCCCGGCAAAGTCGGCGGCGTCATTGACTACCACCGCACCCTGACTTTTGAAGAACTCGTACAATTCCAAATCGGCCTGTGCATAGACCGGGTTTCGGAGCAGCTGGGACAAGAAGGGGCGGGTCAATGACTTCCCATAAATCTTGATACCCTGTTCCTCAAAATACCGGGTAATGTCTCCAAAGGAGGTTTCCGGCTCGGCATACATTTCAAACATCAGCCGCACATGGTTTGCGGCCACGGGGTCAGCCGCCATCATCTTTGTGCGGATACCCTCTACCACCGTAGGCTCCAATTCAAAGCCATAGGGGGCTTGGCCGCTCATGTGAAAGCCTTTCAGGCACCGGGAGTAGTAAGCGTCCGTGACACGCTTCTGAATTGTCTCCCGTTCAAGCTGGGCGAATACGATACAGATATTTAGCATGGCCCGGCCCATTGGGGTCGAGGTGTCAAACTTCTCCGTGGAGGAAACAAACTCCACATCGTATTCCTGAAACAGCTCCATCATATTTGCGAAGTCCAGAATGGAGCGGCTTATTCTATCCAGCTTGTAAACGACTACCCGACGAACCTTGCCCTTGCGGATCTCGCCAAGGAGCTTTTGAAACTCGGGCCTGTCGGTGTTCTTTCCCGAATAACCCTTGTCCTTGAAAACCCGGCAACTGCCTCCCTTCAACTCATACTTGCAGAAATCAATCTGGCTCTCAATGCTGATACTGTCCTTGCGGTCTACCGACTGTCTTGCATAAATTACATCTTCTCTAATATTCATGTTGGGCTCCTTTCCTGTGGGAATGGAGCTACCAACCTACAAGTATATTATTGCTAACTTCTCATTATTTTCCTACTCAAACACTTAAAACTCTGATAAATACTGAGTTGTTCGTAATTTTGTTGGTGGATAAATGAGTAGGTATGTTTACTTAGCAAAAAACTTTAAAACCTTTTGTTTTAGCTAAT
>JAQYOU010000114.1 GCA_028727105.1 bacterium | reverse complement strand
TTATATTATATCACACATTCGTCAAAAGAACAAGTGTTCCCTTCTGTTTTTATCAAAACATTTTGCAATTCATCTCACCACCTGAAGAGGTGGGAGAATTCTTGCTTATTCATGTTAAAGACGGATTATGATTATTGATCGCACGCGAAACGGTACTTACACCCATCCTTTAGACACTTTTTTCTTTGCTCTTCCATAAAGAACACTGAGCTCATAGATTTCATTGGCAAGCTTTTTCGTCAGCTTCCCGGAGCCCATACGCCATTTCCAGTTTTTGCCAAGGGTGGAAGGCTCGTTCATACGAGCCTCATTCCCCAGACATAGATAATCCTGCATGGGAATCACACAGCGGTCAGCCACGGAAGACATCGCGAGTCTGACAAGGGAGTGAACCAAACGCTTCTTGTCAGCCCCTTTTTCGTCCAGATAAGCTTCCACCATCTTGCGGTCATCCTTGCTGATATTATCCAACCAGCCAAGCAGGGTCTCATTATCATGTGTTCCTGTATAGACCACGCAGTTCTTGTCGTATACAAAAGGAATATAGTCATTCGCCCCTGCATCATCTCTGGAGTCAAACGCAAACTCCAAAACCTTCATATTGGGCCAGCCGGTCTTTGCAACCAGCTCCCGTACAGAATCTGTAATAAAACCCAGATCCTCAACGATAATATTTAATTTGCCAAGCTTCTTCTCAATTGCCTCAAACAGTTCATAGCCCGGTCCCTTTTCCCACTCGCCAAACTCTGCAGTCTCCTCGTAGGCAGGAATCGCATAATACTCATCGAAGCCCCGGAAATGGTCGATCCGAATGATATCGTACATCTTGTAGCACGCCTCCATCCGCTTCGTCCACCACTGATATCCGGTCTCTTTGTGATACTCCCAGTCATAGAGCGGATTGCCCCACAGCTGACCGGTTGGTGAAAATGCATCCGGCGGACAGCCTGCTACCGAGATGGGCTTGCAGTCCTCATCAAACTGGAACAGTTTCGGGTTTGCCCACGCGTCAGAGCTGTCAAAGGCGACGTAGATCGGCAGATCGCCGATGATCTGAATGCCCTTACCGTTTGCATAGGCCTTCAGCTTTTCCCACTGCTCAAAAAACTTGAACTGCATATAACGGTAACACTCGAACTCTGCTGCCAGTTTTTCACGATAGCTGTCCATTGCCTGCGGCTTGCGAAGACGAATGTCATCCTCCCACTCACTCCAGCATTTTGCATCGTGATCCATTTTGATCGCCATGTACAACGCGTAATCATCCAGCCAGTGACTGTTTTCCCTGCAAAATTTCTGATAGGAGTCATTGTTTTTCAGATCCGTACGCTCAAATGCCAGATGAAGGATCTTGTAACGGCTGTGATACATTTTTCCATAATCAATGTACTTTTTATTTCTTCCGAAATCTGCCTTGTCACATTCCTCTTCGGTCAAAGCACCCTCTTCGATCAGTGTTTCCAGACTGATAAAATAGGGATTTCCGGCAAATGTAGAAAATGACTGATACGGAGAATCCCCGTAGCTGGTCTGTCCCAGCGGGAGGATCTGCCAGAGCTTTTGTCCGGCAGCCTCCAAAAAATCTACAAATGCATATGCTTCTTTCGAGAAACTTCCAATTCCGTATTTACCGGGAAGCGCACTCACCGGTAATAAAATGCCACTGCTTCTCATAACTGTTCCTTCTCCTCATATTAGCCTTTCACAGCGCCTGCCACAACGCCCTCGATAATGTATTTCTGGCAGAATAAATAGAAAATAACGATCGGGATGATCGCCAGCACCAGCATAGCCATCATCGCACCCATATCAACGGCACCGTAGCCACCCTTCAGATACTGGATCGCGATCGGGATCGTCTTAAACTTCGTAATATCAAGTACCAGATAAGGAAGCAGATAGTCATTCCAGATCCACATAGTCTGCAGGATCGCGGTAGAGATACAGGTGGGCTTTAACACCGGCAAAACAACCTGGAAGAAGATCTCCAGCGGATTGCAGCCATCGATCATGGCAGCTTCCTCAATCTCAACAGGAACCGATTTCACAAATCCACAGAACATGAATACGGCCAGACCGGCTCCGAAGCCAAGATACACGATAACGATACCAAGGGGATTTCCGAGATGCATCATATCAGCCAGCTTGGATAAGGTAAACATAACCATCTGGAACGGTACGATCATAGAGAACGCACACAGATAATACAATGCTGTGGTTATCTTTGTCTTCACTCTGGTATTATACCACGCAAACATGGATGTGCACAAGATGATAACTGCAACAGATGCAACTGTGATCCACAGAGAGTATCCGAATGACTGCAAGAATCCGATCTTCTTCATTCCATCCACATAGTTCTGTAAGCCTACAAAAGCTTTTCCGGTCGGAATACTAAAGGGCTGTCTGCTGATATATGCCTTCCTCTTAAAAGAGTTGACCAGCACGATAAATATCGGTGCAAGCCATGCGATACTCAGGATTGAAAAAAATAGAGTGCCAATTGTAACTTTATTTTTCTTTTCCATTACTGCTGTACCTCCTTACTTCTGGTTGCACGAAGCTGAACAATTGCAATAACTGCTACTAAGATAAAGAAGATCACTGCCTTTGCCTGACCAACGCCTTCCCATCCGGTTCTGCCGTAGAAGGTATCGAAAATATTGAGTGCGAGCATCTGAGACTTATCTGACGGAGCGCCGCCGGTCAATGCCATATTCTGGTCAAACAGCTTGAAGCCGTTTGTCAATGTCAGGAAGCTGCAGATGGTGATGGACGGCATCAGCATCGGAATCGTAACATTCTTTAAGATCTGCCACTTGCTTGCTCCGTCGATCTTTGCTGCCTCGATCAGCTCTCCGGGGATATTCTGGATACCTGCGATATAGATGATCATCATATATCCGATCTGCTGCCAGTTCATCAGAATGACTAAGCCCCAGAAGCCATAGGTAGCACTATATGTTAAGGTACGGTCAAAGTAAAGCAGGACACCGTTTAAGATCAACTGCCAGATGTAACCTAATACGATACCACCGATCAGGTTCGGCATAAAGAAAACGGTTCTGAACAGGTTCGTACCTTTCATTGCCTTTGTTAATAACATCGCGATCGTAAATGCAAACAGATTGATCGTGAGAACGGATACTACAGTAAACAATGCTGTATACCACAGCGCATGTACAAAAGTCGGGTCCTGAAAGACCTTCAGGTAATTATTGAATCCTACCAGCTTTGCATCTGTAACGGTTGTAAATTTACAGAATGAAAGATAAATTCCCATGATAAACGGGATGATAAAGCCGATCGTGAAAGCTGCGAAGGTAGGAAGTACAAAAATCGGCGAATATTTTTTCATTGATTTTGTGTTCATAATTTTGGTTCACTCCCTTGAATAAAAAATGGGCGGCTTGTTACAAACCGCCCATTATTCATTTGCTTACAGTAACTATTTTCGGATTACTCCATGTGAGCTGCTGCGTACTCATCCTCCCATCCGATTACGAATGCATCCTCAACTGCCTTCCAGTCGCCGGTACCCTGAGCGTACTCAGTTAAAGCTGCTCCAACGCCATCCTTCCAAGTCTCAGAAGGAATCGTTAAGAAGCTCCATGCAACGGATGTCTTGCCACTATCCACATACTCATTGGAACAGTCGATCAGCTTGTTTGCAGGCATATAACCATCATCGAAGCTCTTGAAAGGTGTTAAGAAGCCCATCTGGTTTGCAAGTGCATCGCGTCCTGTATCAGAGGTAATGCACCAGTTCATGAAATCTAAGGTTGCCTGAATATCTGCCTCAGAAGCGTTTTTGTTTACACACCAGTAGTTCTCAGAACCTACGCATAATCCTTGATTCTCCTCACCAGCTGCTCCGATGTAGATCGGTAACATTCCAAGATCATCATCAGTCATACCGCCCTCGATCAGGTTACCATACTCCCAGGTACCATTCTGGAAGAATACTGCCTCACCTAAAACGAACTCTGCTCTTGCATCATCACCGGTCTTAGAAGATATCATGGAAGGCTCACAGGTAGAATCTGTAATGTAGAGATCCCAGATCTGCTTGTACTTGTCAAGGTAAGTTCCCTCAATCTTATCGGTGTATCCGATTCCTTTATCCTTGTACTCGTAGTAGATCGGAAGGTTTGCTAAGTGAGTCTTGAATCTCCAGTCAGAAGAAGGATCCATACCTGCGGAAGCAAATGCGCCCTTAACACCAAGATCATCCTTGTTCTCCTGGATGCTGTCAGCTACTGCTTTTAACTTATCAAAGCTGTTGATCTCGTCTGCTGATTTCACAACTGCATAATCTTTTCCACAGTACTCATCTAAGATTGTCTTGTTGTAAATGATACCGTAAACCTCAATTGCGTACTGAATAGCCTCTACTGCGTCGCCTTCCTTTAATACGAAGTCATCACTCTTCACCTGGCTGTAAATGTCGCTGCCTGCTAAGTCATAGCAGTAATCCTTCCAGGAAGCAAGTCCTACAGGTCCATTTACCTGGAATAAGGTGGGAGCATTTGACTTTGCCATCTCTGACTTCAAGGTCTGCTCATATGTTCCTGATGCTGCTGTCTGAACAGTTACCTCTACGCCGGTCTCTTCTGAATAGGTCTCAGCTAATGCTGTCCACTGATCAGCTGCTTCCGGCTTGAAGTTTAAGTAGTAAACCTTTCCTTCTGCTGATGCATCATCTTTCTTCTCTGCAGAACTGTTGTCTGCTGCTCCCTCATTTGCCTTGGAGCCACATCCTACAAGTGAAGTTGCTGCCATTGCTACGCACATCATTGCGCACACGATTCTCTTTTTCATGTTTTTCCTCCATTTTTCTTTTTTATTATTGTTTTCTGGTTTGCGTTGGGATCGTTTTCAGTATTGTTTCCGGTAACGTTTCCGCAATATGCTGAATTGCTAACTTTTACATCCTTTTTTTGTGCACTTGTTACAATTTTAGGCTCTTTCTCCCAAATCAGCATCTGATTTCAGTATGTACACTTTCTTTTCGAGCTATTCAAGACTATAATCATCCATAAAGAGCTTACAAAGAAAGGACGCAACTGTTCAGGACCTTCACAGATACGAAAGGACGTAAAAAATGAAACTGACCACCTTATGTTATATTGAAAACGACAAAAACGAATACCTTATGCTCCATCGAACAAAAAAAGAAAATGATCTGAATCATGACAAATGGATCGGTGTTGGGGGGAAATTTGAAAACAATGAGACACCAGAGGAATGTCTGCTGCGGGAGGTGTATGAAGAAACAGGACTTACACTGACAGGCTACCGGTTCCGCGGGATCGTTACCTTCCTCTCCAATGAATGGGAAGGCGAATACATGCATCTGTTTACTGCAGACAAATTCGAAGGCACCCTGTGCGACTGCAACGAAGGCGAGCTCGCATGGGTGCCCAAAGAAGACGTATTGAATTTGCATTTATGGGAAGGAGATGTCATTTTTCTCCGCGAACTGATGGAAAATGACGGATTATTCTCGTTAAAGCTTGTCTACGAGGGCGATACACTGGCAGATTCACACTTTATCCGTTATTAAATTCAGTTTCGCATACCAGATCTATGATTTTGAGCTTTCGCATGTCAGATGCAGCGAAAAAACCATAGATCTGGTTCAATAATTCTTTTGTTTAATCAATCTTTTGCGATAAAGAGCACACCCAATGTTCCAGGCCCGCAATGACTGCTGACCACGCCGCCTGCCCTTGTTTCCAGGATTTCTGCAAACACACCCAGGCTTTGCAGATATTCCCGCACCAGTTCTACCACAGCCGGCTTGCATCCGGAGTGAGTGATGAACACGCGGTCGTTTTTCGCTTTTTTCAGCTCAGCTTCCATATCCTTCACATAAGAAAGGACCACGGATTTCATATTTCCGCGGTATTTTTTTGTGCTGTGCATGGCTCCCTCTTCTACAACGATCTTTGGGTGCAGCTTCAGCGCTCCGCCAAGCATTGCCGTCAGCCCACCACAACGACCGCCGCGATGCAGATACACAAGCGTATCCACCACAAAGCTTGCACGCACAAGCGGACGAAGAGCCTCGACTTGAGAGACGATCTGAGCAGCCGTCTTTCCCTCCTTTGCCATGATCGCTGCCTCAATGACCAACAGACCGATCCCGGTGGATAGATTTTGTGAATCGATCACGTGAACAAGCGATTCTGCCTCCAATTCCTCCGCCGCCATACGGATCACGTTTCCGCATGTGGACATGGATTCGGAAACGCAAAAGCAGACACACTCCTGCCCTTTCTGAATGTAAGGACGCAGTAGTTCCATCGTCGTCTCCATGGCCGGTGCGGACGTCTTCGGTGTCGTCTCATGCTCGTCCGACCACTGAAAAATCTCCTCCGGCGTGATACTCTTTCCGTCCTCATACTCTTTTTCACCAAGTAAAATATGAAGCGGCAGTATATCCACATCATACTTTGCGATCAGTTCCGCTGACAGATCACACGTACTGTCTGCAATAATCTTCACCATAGAATCCCCTCTCCGTTTCTTATAGTTTTACCTGTATTTCAATCATTCATTCTGTTTTCATCAGATGCGCTTCCAACTGCTCATAGTCACGCTCCGGATTTTTCTGCTTTGCAAGCGCTACGATCTTTTTTGTGAGCAGACGGTAGATCTCCCGGTCATCGCCCGATAACGTCTGAAGATGTGCGTCCACTGTATCCACATCCGCGCGTTCCGCAGGACCGGTCAACGCATCTACCGTATCCTTTTCCATAATAGCATCCAGATTTCCCTGCATCAAGGGGCGAAGTGCTATTCGTGCATGTTCTCTGTCAAATCCGCAGTCAACGAGCAGACCGATCGCCAGCTCTGCAAGGCCCACCATCAGGTTTGAGCCTACGGAAGCAGCTGCATGATATTTCATCTTCGAACCGGCATCGATCCGCTGGATCGTCAACCCGCTGGCCTCCAGCAATTGCTGTAGCTCGTCTAAACGCACACCGCTTCCCTCCAGCGTAAACAATGCTTCCGACAGCATCTCATAGGAATGATACCGGTCTGATACCGCATAAAAGGGATGCAGACTGGCTGCTGTGACACCCCGTTCTTCTGCACCTGCAAAGACAGTCGATGCAAGCAGACCGCTGCAATGTACCACCATCTTGTCCTCCAGCGAAGCCCCGCAATCACATAATTCCTGCCAGATATCTGCGATTGCCCCATCCGGTGTCGTTATAAAGATCACATCTGACATCTGTGCCAGCAGCTCCACCTGATCGATCACCCTGCTGTCAGTGAACACGGCCGCCTCCTTTGCCGACTCTGTGCTGCGGCTGAAATATCCCTCGATCTGCCAGTCTCCCGCCGATTCCTTTAAATACTTCCCAAGTGAGCAGCCTACTTTTCCTGCTCCGATAAATCCAATCCTCATTGTTAACTTCTTCCCATCTTTCTCTTTTTCTTTACTCACCCTTACATATTCGTCAGAGCATAGGGCGTACCACAAAAGGCGTCCGCCGCCACAGTTGTATATTCCGGCGCTTTGATCGTCACCTCCGACAGCTTCTCACAATCTTGAAACGCTCTCTTCTGAATCTGAGCGACAGAGGATGGAATCGTTATCTTTTTGATACTGCTGCAATTTAAAAATGCACCGATCCCTATATCCTGCAGACCTTTGTGAAACGTGACATTCTCCAGCTTTTTGCATCCGACAAATGCCCCCCGGCCAATCTCTGCAACACTCTTCGGTATATCTACCTTCGTAAGGCTTACACAGTTCTGGCACATATACTGTGGAACGATTGTCATCCGGTCAGACAACACCAGTCGCTTCATGGACTTACATCCGAAAAAGCACTGGTCACCGACACTTTCTACCGTATTTGGCAGGACTGCTTCGGTCAGCGAACGATCAACCATGAATGCATACGCTCCGATCGTCCTTAGATTCTTTGAAAATGTTACCGTTTTCAATTTCGGACAGTTTGAAAATGCACCTACCGCTATGGCAGTAACGGTGTCTGCCATTTTCACGTCCTGTAACTGTTTGCTATATGAAAATACACTACCGGCAATCGAAGTGACTCCTTTTCCTATCACCACATGCCTCATCTGACTGATATCATCATATTCCCAAAAGCACATTCCGTAAAACATTTCGCCGGTTCCTGAAACCGTCAGTGTAGCTGTTCTTTTGTCATATTTATAAGTAAGTTGTTTGCCGCAGTAATTCGATTTATCGACTGTTTTTGTCTTTACGGAAAAACCGCTCAGTTTACAATTCGTTTTATTATATTTAAACGTTACCTGATCTGTATAATTGCAGGCATACACACCATATTTGCCCGTTCCGGTCGCATTTTTGATCGTACCGCCGGAGAGACGGACATTTGCACTATACACACGAATACCGGTGCCGCCTGCCTTTGTAGAAATGATCGTACCACCGGAAATATGGATCTTCTCACGAACCGACTCATTCACCGCCTGCTCTGTACCGGCCTCGATGACCGGACTCTGTGCTGCCTTGATGGTTCCGCCCGTCATGGTAAATACAGGTCTTTCCATCTGCACCTGACCATTGATCAGTCCTCCCGAGACAGTCAGTGACCCAAAACCACTATCGCTGTCTGCCAACACCCGGATACCTCCGGTGATGGTTCCGCCAGACACATTCACACGCGAACAATACGCCCGGATTCCATCCTTTAACGTACCGCCTTCCACAGTCAGCTTTCCAAAGGAAATACTGATCCCGCCATAAATCTTTCCGCCCCTGACGCATACCTCCGGTGTCTCATACCCCTCGTGATCACCTTGCGCAATGGAAGCAGGCTTCGCTGTCCCGATCAATTCTCCATTCTCAATGATCAGAGATCCATCATACAGTATGATGGGCGCCTCCGTCCGATGCTCGTACCGGATATCTCCCGCAAGTATCACGGTTCCATGCTGCCAGGATCGCACCTTGCAGTCAACCAGCGCACCGCTGCCCTGAAATGTGACAATTCCGCCGGAATAAATGTCAATTACACCATCCGTCATCTGATGACCATTCAGATCGATGGTCAGATCGTCATTCATTTTTAATATAACATCTGCGGCTAATGACACATCCTCCTGCAAGATCAGCTGTCCGCTATCTGCATCCCATGTTGCGTGAAGTGCGTCCGCAATCTGTACCATATCCTCCGGTGAGCTTGCTTTCAGCACTTCCTGTGTGGTCTGCCCGGTTTCCTGTGCATGGACCACCGCCATACCGTCAATGCCGATGAACGCAATCACCATTAGCAGAAAGACCCATATTTTTATATAAGATTTTTTCGCTGACATTCTTTTCTCCTCTTGAGCATTTGTCTGACTCTGACTTTTTCTTACTATAAATATACGAATCTGTTTTCAGCAAACAGGGGTATGTCAAAAAGGATGAGTATCACCCTACCCATCCTTTTTGACATGTACCTCACACTTACTGCTTGTTTCCGGAGTCCATCCGTGTGCGGATATAGGCTTCCAGCACATCGGTCGTCACCTCAAGCCCCTTTAAGCTGCTGTTGATGCAAAGATCATAAGTACGGGAATCGCCCCACTTGTCTTCACAGAAATTGTTGTGATAACGTTTGCGGTATTCATCGTGTCGTCTCATTTTTTCCAGTGCCTCCTGCTCACTCAGGTGGTACAACTCCATGACACGCTTACATTTTTCCTCCTTATTGCCAAGGATAAAAATGGAGATCAGACCCGGATGACCCTCAAAGATACCTTCCGCGCAACGCCCAACCACGATAAAAGACTCGCCCTGCGCCGCTTTCTTTTTCAGATAATCAAACTGCATATACGCAACATTAACCTCTGCGGAACTATGATGCCCTTTCACACTTCTGGACAGAAACAGCTTGTGCGGTTTCTCGTCATACCTGCGGAGGGTTTCCGGATCGACACCCTTTTCCAAAGCAATCTCATCCAAAATATTGTGATCGTAGAACTTGAGCCCAAGGCGTCTGGACAATTCCTCTGCAATGGCATGTCCGCCGCTTCCGAACTCTCGTCCGATCGTAATGATAACCTGTGAATCACTCATGATATCAACCCCCTTAATTTAAAAGTATCTGATATAAATGCACACCATAGAGATCGCAACGACCATCACGGTTGCAGGCGCGCAGTATTTGCAATATTTGCCCCATCCGATGGGGTAACCCTCTCTGGAAGCAACTGAAATTCCTACAACATTGGCAGATGCGCCGATGGGTGTTGCGCTTCCTCCGATATCCGTACCCATGGAGAGCGTCCATGCCAGTGTCGGCAGCGGCACGCCCTGCAGCTGTGAAAGGGTCTGAACAACCGGGATCATCGTTGCAGCAAAGGGGATATTATCCACAAAGGCACTGGCAACTGCGGATACCCAGAGGATGATCGCCACCATCAGTTTTGCATTGGATCCACAGACCGCGCTGATCCCGTCTGCGATCAGCACCAGCACGCCGGTCTGCTCCAGACCACCCACAACAACGAACAGTCCGATAAAAAACAACAATGTCTTATAATCCACCTTCTGCATCAGCTCCGGAATTTCCCTGTGGTGCACAATAAGTGTCAGGATCGCAACAAACACCCCGATGAATGCTACGGTAAGTCCCGTGTTCGCGTGTGTGATCAAAAGCACCACTGCAATAGCAAAAATTCCAATACTAAGGCCAAACAGCTTCGGATCCGTGATGGCCTCCTTCGGATCCGGATAGTGAACCGGCTGTGCAGATTCCCCGGTTTTCACTGCCAGCTGCTTATGAAAGCATATGTAAAAATAAATGACAACTGCGATCAGTGAGATTCCTGCGATCAGTCCGGTGTTTGTAAGAAAATCCGAAAATGCATAGTGCAGGGATGTTCCGATAATAATGTTGGGCGGATCGCCGCACATGGTAGCAGAGCCTCCAAGGTTCGCACAGAACACTTCCGACAGGATCATCGGTACCGGATTACATTTTAACAGCTGACAAAGCTCTACGGTGACAGCTGCCAGAAACAGGATCACGGTAATACTGTCAATAAACATGGACAGAAATGCGGACATCAGCATAAATACAACAAAGATACGCACCGGCTGATAGTTCACAAGCTTTGCCAGCTTTAAGCACAGCCAGCGGAAAAAGCCTGCCTTGCCCATTCCCTCTACCATGATCATCATTCCGGCGATAAATATGATCGTCGACCAGTTGATGCCTCCGGTAGATTCTCCTGCCTCTGCCGACGCATGCCAGAAATCAGGTGTAAAAATACTGTGGAAATTCAGTGTATTAAATATAGCCTGCGGGCTTCTCATACATACACCGAACACAAGGATCAGCATCACCGCACCACAAGCCAGCGTCACATAATGACGCTCAAACTTTTCGGTGACGATAAAAAAGAACATCACCAAAAAGATCACAAGTGCTAAAATTTTTGCAACCATAAACAAACCTCTCTTATTTCATTTTACCTATCGTGACAGATCCGGCCACGATTCATATTCATTACTCATCAAATTTAAAATGAAAAAGAGATGTTATCTTTCTGACCGTCTGCATCCAGGATAAATGACAGCAGCCGTGACAAACCACGGGTAGGGCAGCTGCTTCTATGGTACACACTGGCGGCCGCGTAGGCAAGCATTGCCGCCAGGCCTGCCAATAGCGCCTGCAGCAGAAGTGCCGGGGTGATCAAATCTCTGCGCACGTGCAGGAGCTTCTTATCGTGCATACTTACATGAGAAGCCGCATCGTCATCAGCCAGCCACTGTCCTTCATCCAGCGTATCAGAATGCTGTGTATGTGCCTGCGGGATCTGGAAAACAGCCTTGGAGGAGGTAGCAAAAAGCATATCATCCAGTCCTTTTTCCAGCTGCTTGTGGCATCCTGACAACGCGATCAGGCAGATACATACATATAAAAACAGCTTTTTCCAGGTCAGGATCTTTCCCATGACTGCTCTCCTCCTTTCCTAAAATCCATTCATCCATATATTGTTGCTTTATTTCTGAATAGTAGTTATAGCCTTTTTCATTTTGAAAGTCAAGAAAATATTGTTTTTTTTCAGTACACAAGAATTAAGAAAATCAAGTTATTTCCCTGAAATATCGCAAAAAAGCACCTGTCGACAGTTCTGTCAACAGGTGCTTAGGGAGGTTATTTTTATTTCAATTTTAGTTTAATTTCCAGATATCGTTGTTGTACTGCTCGATGGTACGGTCTGATGAGAAGAAGCCTGCCTGGCTGATGTTCTTAAGCATCATCTTTGCCCAGCCCTTGCGGTCTTCGTATGCTGCAAAGATCTGATCCTTGGTCTCTACATAGTCCTGATAATCAGGGAAGGTCATGAACCAGTCTTTGTTCAGAAGCTCGTTGTACAGGCGCTCCAGGTTTTCCTTCTGACCGATCTTCAGCATCTCGTCACTCACGATGAAATCAACACACTTCTTTAAGTCTTCATCCTTCTCATAGTAATCCTTGGATACATAATCACCGCGCTCATAACGCTCGATGACTGTCTCACTGGACTCACCGAAGATAAAGATGTTGTCTTTTCCAACCAGCTCAGCGATCTCTACGTTTGCACCGTCCATGGTTCCGATGGTCACTGCACCGTTTAACATGAACTTCATGTTACTGGTTCCGGATGCCTCCTTGGAAGCCAGAGAGATCTGCTCGTCGATATCGCATGCCGGAATCAGCTTCTCAGCAAGTGTTACGTTGTAGTTTTCTACCATGACAACCTGCAGGTAAGGGCTTACCTCAGGATCGTTTGCGATCAGCTCCTGTAAGCATAAGATCAGATGGATGATATCCTTTGCGATCACATATGCGGGCGCAGCCTTTGCACCAAAGATCACGGTGATGGGGCGCTTCGGCAGCTTGCCTGCCTTGATCTCAAAATATTTATGGATCACATACAGCGCATTCAACTGCTGTCTCTTGTACTCGTGCAGACGCTTGATCTGGATATCGAAGATCGCGTTCTCAGCCAGTTCGATATTCTGGGTGCGCTTCATATAATCTCTTAAGATCGCTTTTCTTGCCTCTTTGACGGAGAGCAGCTTCTCTAATACGGCATCGTCGTTTAAGAACTTCTCCAGCTTGGTCAGCTCCATTGCGTCCTTCTTGAAGCCGGGTCCGATCAGCTCCTCGATCAGGGCAGCCAGTTCCGGATTGCTGTATAACAGCCAGCGGCGGAAGGTGATACCGTTTGTCTTATTATTAAATTTCTCCGGATACAACTCGTAGAATTTGTGTAACTCTGTGTTCTTCAGGATCTCTGTATGCAGCGCAGCCACACCGTTCACACTGATTCCGTAATGAATATCAATGTGTGCCATGCAGACACAGTTGTCCTTGTTGATGATCGCTACATCCGGGTCGTTGCATTTCTTGTTCACACGTGCATCCAGCTCACGGATAATGGGCATCAGCTGAGGAACAACCTTCTTCATGAAGGAGATGGGCCACTTCTCAAGCGCCTCTGCCAGGATGGTGTGATTGGTGTATGCGCAGGTCTTGGATACAACCTCGATCGCCTCATCCATGGTCATGCCACGCTCCTGAAGCAGACGAATGAGCTCCGGGATGACCATGGTCGGATGGGTATCATTGATCTGGATCACTGCGTAGTCATACAGATCATACAGGTTGGATCCCTTTGCCTCGGCCTCATCTAAGATCAGGCGGGCAGCGTTGCTGACCATAAAATACTGCTGGTAAACGCGAAGCAGGCGTCCTGCATCGTCGCTGTCATCGGGATATAAGAACAGGGTCAGGTTCTTTGCGATATCCTCTTTATTAAATCCGATGCTGTCATTTCCTACGATGCCCTCATCAACGGTCTCAACGTCAAAGAGGTGAAGCTTTGTAGTACGATTCTCGTATCCGACTACATCGATGTCATACATACGGGACTTTAATGTAAATCCGCCAAACTCGATGTCATAGGTTTTATCAGTCGGACGCAGCCAGCTGTTCTCAGTCATCCAGGGATTCGGTGTCTCACTCTGTAAGTGGTTCTTGAACACCTGCTTGAACAATCCGTAATGATAGTTTAATCCAACACCATCGCCGTTTAATCCTAAGGTTGCGATAGAATCAAGGAAGCATGCAGCCAGACGTCCAAGTCCGCCGTTTCCAAGCGAAGGCTCTGCCTCGATCTCCTCGATCTCAGCCAAAGACTTTCCGCATTTCTCAAGCTCTGTCTTTACTTCCTCATATAATCCAAGATTGATCAGGTTGTTGGATAACAGCTTTCCGATCAAAAACTCTGCGGAAATGTAGTAGAGCTTCTTTTTTCCTTCGTTGCTCTCCTTCTCCCTTGCAGCCTCCTTTACATACTCCAGTAATGCAACGTAGATTTCCTCATTGGTGCACTGATCCATAAAACGTCCAAATCTCTTTTTTACATATTCATTAACAGTCATCATTCTTCTCCTTTTTTGTTTCGGGTGGGGTCTCTCTGTTTCAACTGTAGTTACTGTTCACTCGTACCTCGTTCCAGTAACAGGGCTTCCCTGCATTTAAAAATGCCTGACGGCATGGCAGGGAAGCATTGGCTCCTTTACATGTTCTCTCCACGCCCCGCAGCGGAGTGCGTGACGTGGATCTGAACAGTAACCAACTGTAGACATTATATACATCAGATGGAGATAAATGCTTGCAGTATTCTACCGATATATAGTACAATACTATCAATTACATCATAATTGAAATGCAAAATCCATATCAGACAACATCACAATAGGATTTTGACAGGCAATTCTCACGAAGAATGGTGGAAAGGAAATTACCAATGAATATCCCGGAATACGAATCCTATCATGAAAAGAAATCTCACTTTGATGCAGACTTTCCCTATAACACTTATTTATGCTCGATCCCTCAGGACTTTATGCAGGTCCCGCTGCACTGGCATGATGAGGTGGAATTCATCTATATAAAGAAAGGATGCGGTACGATCTCTGTGGATTTCACAACCTATGAAGTTCACGCCGAGGAGGTCGCACTGATCCTCCCCGGACAGCTTCATGCGATCAGCGGTCTTTCGGATCAGCGTATGGAGTACGAAAATATCATTTTTCACCCGGAATTATTAGAGGCGACAGGAACGGATACAAGCTTTCTCTCATTTTTGCAGCCTCTTTTTTCCATGAAATTCGCCTGCCCCACGATCCTCACAAAAAATGACAGCGCCTACGCAACTGTGCGAAGCTGTCTCGACAAAAACGATAATATCTGCATGGGCTTTCCGGCAGGCTATCCTTTAGCCATCAAGGGGAATCTCTTTTCCTTGTTTTTTGCACTGTACACAAGCTATGCAGACAAGAAACGAAGCCCCTCATCCGGAAAAAATATCGAGAAATTAAAGTCTGTGATCAAATATGTGGAGCTCAATTATGCCTCGCCCATGACGATCGCAGAGATGGCGGACCTGGCAGGTTTTTCAGAATCTCATTTTATGAAATTCTTTAAAAATACCATGGGCGTACCCTTTACTTCCTATTTGAACTCCTACCGCCTCACAATGGCAGGCCGCCTGCTGCTGCAGTCAGACGATACCATCCTGTCCATCGCAACGGAAGTGGGCTTTGACAACCTCTCTTATTTCAATCGTGCCTTTAAAAAACAGTTTGGCATGACACCGAGCGCTTACCGTGCTGCGAATTAACCGGAGTTACCGCGCTTTCACTTGAAACTGCTCCATTCTGCATGCCAGATTCTCTATCTGACTATTCAGATTATTACTCTGTTGCTGAATACTGTTTGCCATATTCTGGTATCCCACCATCATTTCCTGAATCACCTGAACCTGTCTTTTTGATTCTTCCATTGCACTCCGCTGTTCGACAGACACTTCTTTTAACACAGTGGCATGTTTTTCAATCTTACCACTGATGTCCTTAATATCAGCAAAATTATTTTCCACATAAGACACGACTACTTTTCCGTTCTGTACAACCTTTTGACCTTCTGCTAAGATCTCTTCGGTCTTTCCGGTAGCTTCACTGGTCTGCTCTACCAGCTGGCGCATCTGTCCTACCACCACAGAAAAGCCTCTTCCGGCCTGACCGACTCTTGCTGCCTCAATGGAAGCATTGAGTGTTAAAAGCGTGATCTGCTGGGAAATATCCTTGATCATGCCCAAAATTTCGGTGACGCTTGCAAAAGTATGTTCCACATTTAGAACTACCTCGGACAAGTCACTCATATATCCGCTGCCCTCATTGATGACCTGTTCTGCCTGTTCCGTATAGCGCTTCATGTCCTGCGCTGCCCGGAAATTCTCATCCGCTTTTACCGCCACAAGATCCATCTCCGTCTCGAAGGAACCCACAAGCTCTTCCTGCTTATAGACAGACTGCATCAATGCATCCGCAATCTCCATCATATTGCCTGACTCTACCGATAGCTCCTTCGTCGCATCACTCACAGAATAAACGACTGTCTCCATGGAGTCAATAATATTTTCCATCGAATTTTTGATCGGATGAAACATTCCCTGATAATCTGCTCCAACTGATGCGGTAAAGTCCTTATCCGCCACCTTTCCCAGCACACCGGAGATATCCTGAATGTAACTGCGCAACCGTTCTCCGGTAGCGATCAGATGTTCTGCCAGAAGTCCGAATTCGTTTCTGCGCTCATAATCAATATCAAATTCCAGATTGCCCCTTGCCATTTCTTCCATCGCCTGTTCTACCAGATGTAACGGCTCTACGATCATCCCAATGACCTTTCGTTGCTTAAAAGATACAAACGCTGCGATAGCCATCATAAAGCAGACACTGATGATACCAAAAACGAATATGCTGCCGCGGATCACCAGCATAGCCTGATCTGCATTTCTTTGTGTCTCTTCGTTCAGTTCTTCCAGCTTCTGATTGACCTCACTGATCAGCGGAAGATACTGCCCCTCCAGGGTAGCTACTGCTTCTCCGCTTTTTCCGACCAGAGACTGCAGGATTGCCTGGGAGCGGAACGGAAACGCCGCCTGCAGTAGCTTCTGGATCTCAGCAATGCTCTCAGCGGATTGCGGGTAGCTCTTCTTTAATGCCTTCAAGTCTTTCTGCAGCTGCATATCCAGCTCGTCCACCTGCGCAGAATACGCCTTTTTCTGTTCCGCGTCCGAGCTGAGCATCAGCTTATAATTTGTGTTCTGGATCATCACATTGCAGTATTGAATATTTTCAAGATTTTGCATCGCGCTCATATTCTCGTCACGGAAATTCTGCATAGAGGAATATAGAACACAAAGGATCACGATCGTCATGCCGAGTACTGCCGCCAATCCCAGCATTTCAAACATGAGCATATTTCCCAGAATCTCTTTGACCATACGATTTTTTTTGCGCTGCTTTCTTCTCTCCCTTAGCTTTCGAAAAACCTTTTTTCGATCCATGGATCTGATCGCTTTCACAAATCTTATATTCTTACCTATCTTTTTTTTCATCAGTTCATTCTCCAGTCTGCACATTTTTTCCAAATTATACAGAATCAATGTCAAACCCAAGTAATGAAACCGTAAAGATCACGTAAAATTCTCATAATCCAGTGGTGATATTTTATCTCGCCACACAAAAACAGGAGCAAGACATTCGTCCTGCTCCTGTTTTTCACTGCCGGCGGTGGGACTTGAACCCACACGTGGTTACCCACAACAGATTTTGAGTCTGCATCGTCTGCCATTCCGACACGCCGGCTGACTAGCAACGTATTACCACTGCAACGAAAAGAATTATATCATACATTTTACTGCATAGCAAGAAAAAATTGTTTTTTTCTTCAATTCTTCTGTTTTCAGCCGGTTGCCAGCTGTCGCTTTTCTACTTTGGCGGTCTTTTTATATGCGGCAAGCGTACTCACTACTTCGTCATAGCTTCCAAAGGCCTCCCGCTCATTCGAAGAAGATACGATCGTCACAGACACCAGCGGAAAGGTCTCGATGACTCCATGCCGGTTGCTGGCCTGAATGTACCGGCGCACACGATCCTCTTCTCTATAAAGCATATGCGCGCGCTGCTCAAATTCGATTCGGATCTTCTCCGAAAAAGCAACTGTCTGGAAGTTCTCGCAGATCATGACAAAATCATCGCCACCGATATGACCGACAAAATCGTTTGAACCTGCATTTTTCTTTAACACATCTGCCAAAATCCGAATGACCTCATCGCCCTTTTCAAACCCATACACATCATTAAAGGCCTTGAAATTATCCAGATCAAAATAATAGATCGTACATTTTTTGCCGGACTCCACACTTTCCTTGACCTCCTGGTCAATGACAAGATTGCCCGGAAGTCCGGTCAGCGGGTTCGCACATTTTGCAAGATCCACATCGATCTCCATTGCCTTTTTTAACAGATCCTGAATGGTTACAATCCCGTCATATTTGTCGTCTTCCTTCACAACGATGAAATCATACAGATCGTCCGTCTCGCGCTCCATTGCGATCTTTGCCACGCTGCTGATAGACGTCCGCGCATCCACCTGCAGGAAATTCTTTTCTGCAAGATCTATGATCTGTTTCTTGTAATACAGGGAATATCCATAGCGTCCACTCAACTTTTGAAACAGCTTTTCTCTTGTCAGGATCCCAAGAACCTGTTCATCTTCCACTACACAGACACCAACGGCCTCATCATGCTTCTTCATGTAGGAAAGCACGGACTCCACAGTCACCTGAGGCGCAACTGTCAACCCGGTTCTGACCAGATTTCCGATGTAGTATTTTTTTACGCCGTAATGGTTGTGAATATGATTGGCTGTGTTTTTTTCAACGATCTCACTAACTGCCTGACGGTTGTCAAAGACAAGCTTCGCCTGGGGTCTTGCCAGGTAATACCCTTGTCCATACTGAACCCCCAGCTCGATCAACAGATCCAATTCTTTTTTTGTCTCAATTCCCTCTGCAATGAGCAACGTACCACTGCTATGTGAAAACTCCACCATCCCTTTGATCATGGCATATTTGATCGGACTCCGGTACGCGTCACGCACCATCGCATTGTCCAGCTTGATATATCCCGGTGTCAGGTTACAGATCCGGTTCAGGCCTGCATAGCCGGAGCCGACATCATCGATTGCGATCTGATAGTGCTGGGATTTATAATGCTCAATTGCCTGACAAAAGCTCTCTTCATCCTCTACTCTTTCACGCTCAGTCACTTCGAATACGATCCGATCTGTGTCGATTCCATAGCGTTTGGTATATTCTTTGGTAAATCCTTCCCGAAATTTTCCATCGTGCAGCACCTTTGGATTGACATTGATAAAAATTTTCGCACTGTACTGATCCAGCATCTCCTTTTGATTGCTGATCTCTTGCAGGATCGCACGCCTGCACACCTGTTCCAGCATCCAGATGCAGCCACACTCCTCTGCACAGCGAAACAATTCCTCGACATTATCAAATAACCCCGGCTGCGACACACGACTAAGTGCCTCAAATCCAAGAACACTTCCATCCTTCAAGGACACAATTGGCTGAAACACCGGGGTGATCCACTGATTCACAATGATCGTTTCTATTTTTTTCTGCTGTTCATTCGTAACCATTCAAATCATCAAATCCTTTCCATCGCTTCATTCAAACAGTATAGCCTATCCCGATGTGCCGCTTCTATCTTGAAAATGTAAAATAAATGAAAAAAATGTGTAAAAACAGCCGCCCCATATGTCATCAGACACATGGAACGGCTCCATATTTTTCTTTATTCCTATTGTAATTTTCCCTTAAACTCATCAAAGCAGTCAAAGGTTGCAAAATAGTCTGCGATGGTCTCTGCCCGGCGGATCAGCTTCGGTGTGCCATCCTCCTGCAACAGGATCTCGGAAGACCACAGTCTGCCGTTGTAGTTATAGCCCATAGCAAAGCCATGTGCACCGGTATCATGGATAACCAGAAGATCACCCTTGTCAATCTTGGGAAGCATACGGTCAACGGCAAATTTATCATTGTTCTCGCACAATGCACCTACCACATCATACATATGCTCGCAAGGCTCGTCTTCCTTGCCCATGACCGTAATGTGATGGTATGCACCGTACATTGCAGGACGCATCAGGTTTGCTGCGCAGGCATCCACACCAATGTACTCCTTGTAAGTATGCTTCTCATGAATTGCTTTTGTCACGAGACAACCATAAGGTCCCATCATAAAACGGCCCATCTCTGTATAGATGGCAACATCTCCCAGTCCGGCCGGAACCAGGATCTCGTCATATACTTTATGAACGCCCTCACCGATCACTGCAATATCATTCGGGATCTGATCCGGCTTGTACGCAATACCTACACCACCGGAAAGATTGATAAAGCTGATCTCGATGCCAAGCTCCTCTTTGATCTCAACCACAAGATTGAATAAGGTACGAGCCAGCGCCGGATAATAATCATTTGTCACTGTATTGCTGACAAGGAAAGAATGCAGTCCGAAGCGTTTTGCACCCTTTTCCTTTAAGATCTTATAACCTTCAAACAACTGTGCTTTTGTCAGTCCGTATTTTGCATCCCCGGGGTTGTCCATAATGCCGTTGCTGATCTCATATACTCCGCCCGGATTATAGCGCAGACTGATCGTCTCCGGAATATGTCCAAGTGTCTGCTCTAAGAAATCAATATGTGTAAAATCATCCAGATTGATGATCGCACCCAATTGCTCAGCCTTCACAAACTCCTCTGCCGGTGTATCATTGGAAGAAAACATGATATCCTCACCGCGAATATCGCACGCATCGGAAAGCACCAGCTCTGCCATGGAAGAGCAATCACAGCCACAGCCGTACTCGTGTAAGATCTTCACTAAAAACGGATTGGGTGTCGCCTTTACCGCGAAATATTCTTTATATCCTTTATTCCATGCAAAGGCATCCTTCACTGCCTGTGCATTTGCACGAATCCCCTTCTCGTCATATAAGTGGAAAGGAGTCGGATATTCTTTCACGATCGCATCCAGCTGCTCCTTTGTCACAAAGGTGTCTTTCTTCATTTCTATCATCCTCTTTTCGTAAATTTTAAAAGCAATTATATACTATAGCGCGTTAAAACGCAACAGTAAGTTTCGACTAACAATCCCAATTTTTTAAAAATCGAAGAATCGAAAGTCTAGTATCCAAAATATTCATTGATACCGGCTGCCATTCCCTTTACCATCTCTTTTTGACCGGATGCGGATGCCATATACCGGTCTTCCGCAGAATTTGTCATAAATCCCAGCTCGATCAATGTGGTAGGCACCGTGCTCCAGTTTGTTCCGGTCAGATCATCCCGGTAAGAGATCCCGCGATTGCGCAGTCCGGTCTCCTTGCAGTATGCGCGGATCAATGCTTCAGAAAGCTTCTTGCTTTTTTTGTACAGCTTACTGATGTATCGGTTGGATGAAGATGGACAGAGTACTGTCGCACCTCTTGCCGAACTGACAGCACCATCCGCATGGATACGTACGCAGATATCGGCACCGCTCTCATTGATCAGCAGTGCACGCGCCTTATTCGAAATATTGACATCATTTTTTGTGCGGGTCATGACAACCTGGTAGCCCATGTTCCAAAGCTCTGTCTTTAATTTTTTTGCCACCTCAAGAGTCAGCTGGTACTCCGGTTTTCCGGTTGCCGTACCTCGTGTTCCCCCTGCCACTTTTGCCTTGTAAGTGGAGGAACCCGGCCCGTTTGGCTCCGTGCTGCTATCACCGCGGAGCTGGTGCCCGGGATCGATACCCACGATCTTTTTGCCCTTCACCTGCAAAAGTACGGAGATCTTCTCTCCGCCACAGCTGGCGTAAATATGTGTTTTTCCGTAACGCTTTGCCTTTACTGTTCCGTTTTTGCTGACGGATGCGATCTTTTCATTTCCAACTGACCAGGACACACCATCTGTCCGGTTCACACGGAACCGGTAAGTTTTTCCTGCTGTCAGCTTTTTTACAGATTTTGTAAACTGCAGCGGAGCATTTTCTCCAACCGTCTGCGCCTGCAGGGGAATGACTGTCACAAGCGTGAGCAAGAGGCATAATACTGCCGCCGACAGATGTTTTCTCATTTTTATAAAACGTGATCTGCTATCGTATTTTTGTTTCATGATACTTCCTTACTTCCTAAGTTTTCCTTCAAAGCTTTTCAGACGATCGTCACATGCAGTACATTTAGGAGCAGGATCCACGCCAACCCGTAATAGGTCACTACCGCTACAAGATCGTTGACCGTAGAGATCAACGGTCCTGACGCAACCGCGGGATCCACCTTGATCTTGTTAAAAAACAGTGGGATCACGGTTCCTGTCAGACTGGAGATCGTCATGGCCACCAAAAGTGCCAGTCCGATACATCCGGAGATGGGAAATGCAGTTGTCATGGGCTGTCCCTTCACAAATGCCAGATAACAGCCAATGAACACAAAGGCTATACTTCCGAGCAGCAAACCGTTTGCCATTCCGACACGGATTTCTTTGAATACCAGATACAGCTTCTGCTTGCCCTCCAGATTTTCGTCCATAAGCACACGCAGCGTCACAGCCAGCGACTGTGTTCCGACGTTTCCGGACATACCAAGGGTCAGCGACTGGAAGGTAACGATCAGTGTCAGCTCCGACATGACATGCTCAAACAATCCGGTGATCGTGGATACACCGAGCCCCATGATAAAAAGTACCACCAGCCATGGCACTCTCTTTTTCATGGACTGGATCAATGATTCATTCAGGTCTTCCTCTGCAGTCAAACCTGCGAACATCGCGTAGTCCTCTCCCATTTCCTCGTCCACCATCTCGATCAGATCGTGGGCGGTCACAACACCGATGACACGGTTGTCATTATCGAGAACAGGTATTGTGTCCTCGGAATAATCCTTTAATTCCTCGATACAATCGCTGATGTCTTCCTTCGCATACACATAAGGAAAGGATGTTGCGATCAGGCTTTCCAGCTCATCATGCTCTCTGGCAATGATCAGGTCGTTCAGACTGAGTGCGCCATAAAACGTACCGTTTTTGTTAACCACATACATGGTGGAAATATTATCGTGATCCGCTGCCTGCTCCACCAGAGATTTCATAGCTTCCTTGATCGTCAGATCACGGCTGAGCAGGATATAATTCGTGGACATGTAGCTACCGATCTCATCCTCATCATAAGATGCGATACGTTCTACATCCTTTTTCGTATCGACGTCAAGGAGGGATTCTACCTTCTCACGTTCATCCCCCTCCATCTCATCCAGAATGTCACTGATCTCATCCGCGTCCATGGATGCCATGATCTCAGCTACTTTTTCCGCGCTGATCTCCTGCAGATAGTCCTTAACCTCATCCTCTTCTACATAAGAGAATACTTCTGAAATGCGCTCTGCAGATAACAGCATGAACAGACGCTTTCTGGCATCCTTGTCCAGCCGCTGTAACAGCGATGCAATATCATTTTCATGATAGTCATCCAGCTGCTCACGCAGCTCCGAGGGCTTCGCGTCAGAGTCTAAGATTTCTAATAGTTCCGCCTCATAATCGGGGCGCTCCGGAATCAATAATTCTTCTTCCACTTTTCCTCTATGTCTCCTTTCTTCTTTCTTATCATCTGAAAAAAGGGCATAAAAAATCCATCGTTTTTT
The DNA here is from genome assembly GCA_028727105.1 of bacterium. Taxonomy (GTDB): domain Bacteria; phylum Bacillota; class Clostridia; order Lachnospirales; family Lachnospiraceae; genus W0P33-017. The sequence continues at coordinate 9,184 of JAQYOU010000114.1, read as the reverse complement.
CAAAACCAATGAAACGAACGATGGACATCAGAAATGCTTCAGACTATGAAAACCGGGGGTGTTCCCACGATCATCTTCTGACATCTGAAACGCTTTATGCTGTCTATCGTTCACCTGTTTATGCCCGTGACTATCAGAACCGTCCATGGTCTCACCCTCTTTCTGTTATTTCATTTATTGTGCTTACTCACTTTTTTTATCGTATCATTCCAAGAATTAAATGTCAAGAATTCATTGGAGCGGCGACCACCGGATACTGGTTGCCGCCCCAAAAAATCATCACGCATGATGTCTGTTCAGGTCTGTATAGGATACCGTCCGAAAATCCCGGACAAACTCTTCAAATTTCATATAAAACTGACCGTAGGTCTCATCCGATGAAACAGACAGAGAAGAACCGGTCTTTTCTCTGCCGCCATCCTCCTGATATTTCAGGGAATTGGTACTGTACGGATTCCGAAGCAGCACATATCTCTGCCCATTTTCGACCTTGCCTCCCAGCACCGCGTATGCGTGTCCGGTATTCAATCCATCGGTATCATTCGCATCTGCTGCATTTTTTTCATTATAGGTACCTGCATGATAGATGATGCGGTTTTCTGCGGCATGAAGGATACCCTCAAATAACGCATCCTGGTCTTCCGGTGTATCTTTATTCACCATCTCCCTGGGAATTCCAAGCAGTCGCTCCAAAAAGCTGCCGCCCTCTCCATACCACAGGGACTGATAACCGGTTCTTCTGTCTCTGCCAAGATATGCGCAGGCTTTTTCGATCATCTGCATCCACAGTGCGCCGGCTGACAGCGCATCCATCCCGGCAATACGGGGAATCTCTTTTGTCACCTTCACATAGACCGGGCGAAGCTCATACTGTACGATCTCATTCAAATCAATAGCCTCAAAGCCATCCAAGTCATCCGCATCCAGTCCGCCCTGAGCCGGCTCCTGTTCAGCCGCGTTTTGCCTTTGCACGGCTTCATATTCAAAAAGACGCACCGTCACAGTACCATCACCGTTATCCCTGATGCAATTCTTCAACTGCTGGGGATCCACGTTTACCAGACCGGTCGTGCCAGCTACCATATAGCAGTTCGACACCAGACGCTGCTTCAGATCATTTACGACCGGCTCATGGGAAAACAGTGGCGTATCCTTTTGATCGCTCCAGTACATCACATCGCGGATCATGGCATTCCTTGTGCTTCCGGCACCATCAACGCCGGTTTCCTCTAATTTTCTTTCTGTACAATCTATAATCTGTGCGTCTGCCGGTACATAAAGCGTACCGTTGGTCATTTGCGCAAAGTAATCATGAATATTGTGCAGCTGGTGAACCGCCAGTAAATTATCCGATTCTTTCGCGAGTGCCTCATCCACTGCAGCGATGGCTTTTTTCAGTCGTTTGCGCTCCTCCGTGTAGCCTACCGCGTAACGGGTTCCTACCACATATTCATGCACGATCTTTGCAACATCTGTCATACCGGCTTCATGCAGACGGCGGTTCATCCGACGAAGCTCCTGTCTGGAGTTTTGTTCCAGAAGATCAGAATCTGTTGAAACAGCCTCGCCTCTGGTTCGCTGCCACGGCTGTGCGTGCTGTCTGTTCTGAAGGTTTTCCTGTCTTCCTGCTTCTGCCCTCATCTCCCGGAAGTTTTCCCGTTCTTCATCTGAGAGCGGTCCGCCTGACACGTTGAAATGATGTTTCCACTGATTATATTCCCGGACCTTCTCAAACCAGTCTGTGATATCATTGTCACTCAGATGTGCACTCTCTGCCGTTTCATCTAAGATCTCACCATTCAACGAAACTCTGTTCTGCTCACAATAAACCTGAAGCCGATGACGAAGCGCCTCGATCACAGGACCCAGATGATCTACCAGCCCCTGGATGTCCTCTGCATACGGCGCATACGCATCCGGATCTCTTTGATATTTTTTCATTAAATCATCATATTCTTCGATCCGGGCATGATACTCCATAAAATTTTCTTTCACATGGATGTTCGAAGTCAAAAACATTTCAGGCGAGTAGAAATGCTCCTCCACAGCCCGCATCCGAAAGAAAAAAGCTGCTTGCTGTTCCGTCGTATTATCCGACAATTTTCCCACCGTTTTCAGGAACTCTACCTTTTGTTTTGCCAGCCGCGAACGAGCCTTCTTACGCTCCTGCTGTTTGTCGCACACTTCCTTCATCTGATCATAGACATCCAACGTATACGCCGTTGCTCTGTCTGTCATCAGCTTAGCTCTGTCGATCCGTTCATTTCGCAGCTTTTTCTCCTTTGTATTTGACTTAAAGCTCTTTTTTCCCAATTGGGCAGTATCCTGCATGTGAGCCGTTTGTTCCAGATATGCTTTTCTCGCATCCTGTGCATACTGGCCACCCTTGTTCTGTAAATACTGCGCCACATAATATTCCTGATGGACCTCTGCCTGCGCCTGCTGATCCCGCTGTTCATGCATCCGGGCATTTTGTGCCTGCCGCTGCTGTTCCTGCCGTTGCTGTGTTCCCTGTTCTACACACATATTTTACTTCTCCTTCCCTTTAAAACGATACCAACAGTTCCTTCGGCACCGGTGAAAAATGCCCTTTACATAAAATGATCTGTTCTCTTTCTTCTCCCAGCAAACGCGAATACAGACTCTGTACCTGTTCAGTCGACAAGATCATCTCGATCCGCGTATCCCCCGGATAATGTCCGGAAAAGTCATTTGCTGCCACTGCCAGCAGCGGAAAAAAATTCACCATGCAATCCTGTCTCACCCAGCAGTAATCCAGACTGATGCCTTGCTGCTCACTGAATAAGAGGATACCCGTCAGCTCGTCCTCCTTTAGGATCACATAGCTGGCAGGACGTTCCTGCACATAAGAGCTGATGCTTTCTCCGATCTCCTGAAGCAGCCACGCGTTACACAGATACCGTTCCCGCTTGGAGAGCTGATCTATGGTCCGGATCCTTCCTTTCTTCTTCCGGAAGGCGTCCATTTTTTTCAGTACCTCAATGACCTTCTCTAATGTAGTCACACCCAGCGGAATCGCCATCGTCTCCATCATAAAGCCGCATCGCTGTAAAAACGGTGTCAATATCTCCCGTTCTCCCTCCTGCTCATAGGATACGGAAAGCTGTTCACAGTTCTTTTTTTTCATCTCCTCAGACAGGTACGCCACCAGCTCGCTTCCCAGTCTCAGATGCCTGTATTCAGGATGAATATAAATGCTTTGAAGCACCCATTCCTTTCCGTTTTCTTCCCAGCACAAGGCTCCTGCCGGCTTGTCCTTGAAGGTTACACCCACCGCGTACAAATGCCTTCCGCCGTGCATCAGTTCTACAAACAATTCTTCCGGAATAAATCCGGCCCACTCAGATAATGTATCCCGTTGTAACCGTATCAGCTCCATATGATCTCTCCTCCTGTAACCATTCGACCCCTTCACGTTTCCGGTGTCAAACATCACCAAAACATAATAAAAGTAAATAAAATAGGATTTTTCTCAATTATAAATGGCACAGAAAATAAAGTCAATGAAATGTCAGAGCTCATTCGACGGTGGCTGGCAGGAATGCTTCCTGCAGACATAATATGTGGTCTGATCGTTTTTCAACGGATAGCTCTCATCCGGATGGTCATGAATGACCACCACCATATCCAGTGGAATGCGGCATGCAAGTCCATTCAGGTCTCCGGGATGTTTCCGCACAATTGTCACTCGATCTGGTTCATCCGTATAGTCCAATAATGCCAGAAGATACATGGAATAACCTGCCGGATAACCAGCTGCCTCATCACTCATGAACGACAGCTGCGTCTTTGACAGCTGTTGCATCCGCTCATCACCGGTAAGTAACGACAGCTGTACCAGATTGTATGCCATCGCCGAATTTCCGCTGAAAACGGCTCCATCATAGGTTTCTTTCGGTCGCAGCACCAGCTGCTCATGATCTTTTCCATAAAGAAAAAATCCACCGCGCTCCTGATCATAAAAGTCTAAAACAGTCTTTTTACAAAACACTTCTGCCTGACGGATAAATTTTCGATCCAGCGTAGCTCCATACAGCGCCAGCAATGCATAGATACAGAACGAATAATCATCCAGGAATCCCTTTCCGCCCTGCTTGTCGTTCCGATAGCTGACATACAGAGTATCTGTTTTACATAGCCGGACACCGAAAAATTCCCACGCCTGCAGGGCCGCCTCCAGATAAATCTGTTTTCTGCTCACCCGGTACAGAGTGCACAAAGCTGCGATCATCAAAGCGTTCCATGAGGTAAGGATCTTATCGTCCAGATGCAGCGCATAGCGGTGGCTCCGGTACTCATAAACAGCAGCGCGATACTCATCAATATCCTCCTGCTCTGCAAATCCGTTTCCTTCCTTTACCGTCTTGTGATGCAACAGATTCGGAATGCTTTTCCCCTCAAAATTCCCATTCTCTGTGATATTATAATAGCTGTTAAAATCTTTTCCTGCCTCCTCACCAAGTACACGAATGATTTCTTCCGGTTCAAACAGATAATACTTTCCCTCTTCGCCCTCACTGTCCGCATCCTTTGCGCTGTAAAATGCTCCTTCGGGTGAAGTCATTTCACGCAGTACAAAAAGAGCCGTTTTTTGTGCCACATCGAGATAGACCTCTTTTTTTGTAAGCTGATATGCCTTGCAATAGGCCAAAATCAGCAAGGCATTGTCATACAGCATTTTTTCAAAATGAGGAACCAGAAACGCCGCATCTGTAGAATATCTGCAAAAACCACCGCCAACATGGTCAAAGAGACCGCCCCGGTACATCTGAAGCAAGGTCTTTTCTGCCATTCGTAACGCATCCTGATCTCCGTTTTTTTCGTAGTAGCGCATAAGAAACAACAAGTTGTGTGGAGTGGGAAATTTGGGAGCCTCTCCAAAACCACCCAACTGTTCATCAAAGCTTTCCTTGAAAATCGCGACTGCCTGATGGACAAGCCTTAGCCCCAAACCGGCTTCGCTTGCATGCTCTCCTGCAGTCAGACGCCTCTTTCTCAGTGCATCTTTTTGTAAGATGGCGGTAATCTCCTCCGCGGACGAAAGCAGACGCTCCCTGTTTGTTTCCCAGCGCTCGTGCACCTGCAAAAGCAGCTCTTCCAAGCCGATCCGACCGTAAGCAGAAGTCTTTGGAAAATATGTTCCTGCAAAAAACGGCTTCTGCTCCGGCGTCAGAAAGATCGTTGTGGGCCAGCCTCCGCTTCCTGTAAACGCCTGACATACGGTCATATAAATATTATCTATGTCCGGACGCTCTTCCCTGTCAACCTTGATCGAGATAAAATACCGATTTAGGATCTCTGCGATTTCTTCATCCTCAAAACTCTCGTGAGCCATGACGTGACACCAGTGACAGGTACTGTAGCCAATACTCAGAAATATGGGTTTATCTTCTTTTTTTGCACACAAAAATGCCTCCTCACACCACGGATACCAGTCTACCGGGTTGCCTGCGTGCTGTAATAGGTATGGGCTTGTCTGATCTTTCAAATGGTTTTTCATAGGCATACTCCTCCTGCCAATTATAGGCTGATTGTGATATGTATCTAGTATGCATTTCTTGTGTAAAATTATAAGGAAAGCTTTTTCAGAAAAGAAAACAAGAAAAAAGGTACAAGCTAATGCTTGTACCTGAAAGCTGCCGACGGGAATCGGACCCGTGACCTCCGCACTACCAATGCGACGCTCTACCGCCTGAGCCACGGCAGCTTGTTGTGTGTTGTTGAAGCACTCAACGAATAATAATATACTATAACGTCGAATGATTGTCAACAGTAAAAACAATTTATTTTAATATTTTTTCAGAAGGCTTTAAATACACTGCCATCCGGTTCGTATTGCCAAAATTGCGGAAGGCGATATAGGCATCGCTCACATCTGCTTCCTCGTTATCTGCAGGATCTGAGTCAGCTTTCTCATCTGAGTTCTCATTCCCTATTCCGGATACCTTTTCCTCCAAACGCTGTGACAGCCGTTCCAAAAACAGGCGCAGGAAATCCTCATAATCCTCACGGGTAAACAGCTGCTTCAACGCATCCGTGAGCATATCTTCCGATGAGTCTGACCCACCTGTAACGCTTGTCCACCGGTCCGGGACCTCAACACCGCCGTTTTGCAGATAGCCAAGGATCTTTGTCACATAGTTTTGTGTCTCCTCGAAAGGCGGGATCCCCCCGTACTTGTCCACATTTCCGCTGCCTGCGTTGTACGCAGCAAGTGCATAGGACACATTACCATCATATTTATCAAGGAGAGAGGCAATATATTTTGCCCCTCCCATGATGTTCTGTTCCGGATCATAAGCATCTGTCACGCCCAGTCCCTTGGCCGTTGCCGGCATCAGCTGCATGATGCCCATGGCTCCGCTCTTACTGGTGGCGTTTGGGTCAAAGTCAGACTCAGCCTTTGCCATGGCCTTTAACAGCTCAACATCCACGCCATAGGACTTTGCGGCCTTCTCGAAGATTGCGTTCAGAGAGCTGTCTGTTTTCATATATTCATTCAACTGCGACGAAAAATCCGCAGAACCGCCTGATACCGCATCCGTATCTATCGTCGTTGTCGTTATGCCATTTGCGTCGGTTACTGAGGTGATCTTCATATGCTTCTCCTAGATATTCTTTTTGAGATACATGTGTTCCACTCCGCACCGTACGTGCAAAGTCGCGGGATATCATGTACGCTCGGAATTTGTTCATCCCACTAAGTATGATACTCAGAGAAGCCATGCACACCCACTCCACACCATACGTGCGAAGTCGTGGGTGTTGCATGTCTTCTCAAAACTATACATTAATCTCTGCGGTCATACCGAGTACTTCTTTGTTTGCATCCAGGATCGGCTGAATGACATTTTTCAGATACTGCTCTACCTGATACTCTGCGCGGCCGGTATACTTTGCAGGATCCATGCTTTCCTGTAATTCCTCCAGACTCAGACCGAAGGATTCGTCTGCTGCGATCAGCTCCAACAGGTCGTTGTCTTTTCCTTCTACCTTCACGTGTTTTCCTGCCTCCATAGACAGCTGGCGGATCTTCTCATGCAGCTCCTGACGGTCTCCGCCCTTCTTTACCGCATCCATCATGATGTTTTCGGTTGCCATGAAGGGAAGCTCGCTCATCAGGCGCTTTGTGATGACCTTATCGTAAACGACCAGTCCGTCCACCACGTTTAAGCACAGATCAAGGATTCCATCGATGGCAAGGAAGCCCTCCGGAATGCTCAGACGCTTATTTGCAGAGTCATCCAGTGTACGCTCGAACCACTGGGTTGCTGAGGTGATGGCGGGATTTAACGCATCGATCATCACGTAGCGTGACAGGGATGCGATACGCTCACTTCTCATGGGGTTGCGCTTGTATGCCATAGCGGAAGATCCGATCTGGTTCTTCTCGAAGGGCTCCTCGATCTCCTTTAAATGCTGCAGCAGACGAATATCGTTGGAAAACTTGTGTGCACTGGCTGCGATGCCTGCCAGGATGTTTGCAACACGAGTATCCACCTTTCTGGAGTAGGTCTGTCCGGAAACCGGATAGCAGCATTCAAATCCCATCTTCTTTGCGATCATGGGGTCGATCTTGTCGATGATCTCATTATTGTCATCAAACAGCTCCTTAAAGCTTGCCTGTGTTCCGGTGGTTCCCTTAGAACCAAGCAGCTTTAAGCTGCCGAGCACGTAATCCAGATCCTCCAGGTCCATGGCAAATTCCTGCATCCACAGGGTTGCCCGCTTTCCAACGGTTGTAGGCTGTGCCGGCTGAAAATGGGTAAATGCCAGTGTGGGAAGCGCTTTATATTTGTCTGCAAATTTTGCAAGCTCTGCCAGTACGTTGATCAGCTTTTTACGAACAAGCTTCAATGCCTCTGCCATAATGATGATGTCCGTGTTATCGCCTACATAGCAGGAGGTTGCACCCAGATGGATGATGCCCTTTGCCTTCGGACACTGCTGTCCGTAAGCATACACATGGCTCATGACATCGTGACGGACAAGCTTTTCACGCTCCTTTGCCACATCATAATTGATGTCATCCTGATGCGCCTTCAGCTCATCGATCTGCTCCTGTGTAATATCCAGTCCCAGCTCTTTTTCTGTCTCAGCAAGTGCGATCCAGAGCTTTCGCCAGGTGCGAAACTTCATATCCTGTGAAAAAATATACTGCATTTCCTTGCTGGCATAACGCTCAGACAAAGGGCTTGTGTAGTTATCTGTGCTCATTTTTATCTCCTCTCAGTGTTATTTGCAGAGCCCTACTCGAAATTGCTCCGCAATTCCTCGTTGCGTGCGTTCGCACAATCCGTCTGCTCCGCAATGTTCCGCGTGGTGAGTAAACTCCCCAGCGGAAATTACGTCCCACCCGGGCTCTGCTGCAGAGCTCTACTCGAAATTGCTCCGCAATTCCTCGTTGCGTGCGTTCGCACAATCCGTCTGCTCCGCAATGTTCCGCATGGTGAGTAAACTCTCCAGCGGAAATTACGTCCCACCCGGGCTCTGCTCATCGCTTATCGACATATTCTCCCCTTATATCATCCTTCGGCGGCTCCATCGGGTAAACGCCGGTAAAGCAGCCTTTACAGATAGAGAGTCCGTCCACCATCTGTTCCAGCCGGTCAATCTCAAGATAGCCCAGGCTGTCTGCCCCGATCACTTCACGGATCTCCTCGATGGTGCGGTTGTATGCGATCAGCTGCTCCCGAACCGGAATATCCGTGCCAAAGTAACAGGGCCATAAGAACGGCGGTGAGCTGATGCGGACATGCACCTCGGTCGCTCCTGCCTCACGCAGCATGTTGACAATACGGTTGGAGGTGGTTCCGCGCACGATGGAATCGTCGATCATAATGACGCGTTTTCCGGCCACTGCCTCCTTCATGGCATTCAGCTTAATGGCGACGCTGCTCTCACGGCTGCTCTGCGCCGGCTTGATGAAGGTTCTTCCCACATAGCTGTTCTTTACAAATGCCATGCCATATGGGATCCCACTCTCCATGGAATATCCCATGGCCGCCACATTTCCGGACTCCGGAACGCCGACTACCAAATCTGCCTCCACCGGAGAATCCTGTGCCAGGAAACGTCCCGCCTTGATGCGGGCTGCATAGACACTCTTTCCGTCTATGTGGCTGTCCGGACGGGCAAAATAAATATACTCAAAAATACATCT
>JAQYOU010000113.1 GCA_028727105.1 bacterium | reverse complement strand
GCTTATTCAGTCCACTTCGATGTTCCGTTTCATCCAATTGCACTCTATCCAGTTTTGCAATATTTCGTATTCTCTTACATACTGCTATCTGCGAAGTATCTATCCCATTTTTCTGAATATCTTCATATGTTAATTCAGCCATGGTTCCTTACTCCTTTCCGGCAAAATGTTTTTTCGAATTATAAAATACTCCACATCAGATACACTTTTCAAATCTACCATGTCATATATATGTATAGTATACCATAGTTTTACAACATTATAAATACAAACTGAATCAATACATATATCAAAAAGCTACCCAATCGCAATATTACACCTTGCATTGGGCAACTCATACACCGCGCAGGCGCTGGATACGCTCATCACCACGTTGAAGGGTAAGTCACATGAAATAAAATATGCCGCCCACCTCATCTTGTGGACGGCATATTTTATAATCTCCTCACAGAATCTCTCTCTATGATCTTTGCATCGAATTCATAATTTGCATCAAAAAACGGATCCCGGATCATGCGAAGCAGATTCTCTGACGCCTTTTTTCCCAGTTCCTCCATCGGATGCGGAAAGGTGGTGATGCCGGTCTCACCCATCATCGACAGATTTGCATTGTCCACACTGACGATCGAAAGATCCTGCGGCACGCGGATACCTGACTTCTTCAAGATATCAAGTACCCCATAGGCCACCTCATCATTATAGCAAAACAGCGCGGTGCAGTCAATCGAACGCTCCAGCACACGTGCTGTCTGTTTTTCCATTTGTCGTATATCCATAGTGTCCAGCCATAGTATCTTTGTATCATCGATTCCCAGTCCGGCTTCAGACATGGCCTCCACATATCCCGCATAACGGATCCTGCCCTGCAGATCATCCAGCTTAAAAATGCCCGCAATCCTCCTGTGTCCCTTTCGGATCAGGTAGTTTGTCATCTCATAACCGGCCAAATGGTCGTTGATGGACACATGCGGCACCGTCAGTTCCGGATAAAAGCTGTTCATGAACAGGATCGGGATGCGCCTTCGCATGATCTCCTGGTACAGCTTGAGATTCGGATTGGGAAGCGCGCTCTTTGTTGTTTCCGCAACGATGCCTGACACCTCGTCTCTGCTGAGAACGTCCTCCAGGATCGTCTTTTCCCTCCCATGCTGGTTATTCGTAAATGCGATCTGTACAGAGTATCCGCTCTGAAGCAGTACATTTTCGATCCCCTGGATCATTCGCGGAAAAATATAACCGTCCACATACGTGGTAATCACAGCTACACGCTTCTTCTGGGTAAGGATCGCCTGTCGGTTATCATTGATATAAGTGCCGCTGCCGCGCACGCTGCGCAGGATCCCCTCCTGCTCCAGCATATTGGTGGCCCGGCGAACGGTCTGCCGGCTCACGCCAAACATTTCCCGAAGCTCATTCTCGGAATACAGCTTTTGTCCCGCCTGCAGCTTGTTTTCCCGGATCTGATCATTGATCCATTTCGCAAGCTCCATGTATTTCGGAACTGCTTTTTCTGTTTTCATAATATACTTCTCCCCGATAGTATATACAGAAGCCTCTGCATGACGTACAAACAGAACTTCTGTATAATAGCAAAGGCTGCCCGATTCACAGACAGCCTTTGTTTGTTTCTAGCATCGCCTCAAAACGAGACCGATCAGCCTTTCTTTCTCTTAGACAGCACATCAACGGTAACTGCGCCAAGGAGAACGGCACCTTTTACGATTTTCTGGATATCGGTTGACCATCCGTACAGTGACATACCATTGTTCAGAATACCCATAATGAAAGCTCCGACTACAGCACCGAGAATCGTTCCGGCACCACCGGCTACGGCCGCACCACCGATGTAGCAGGATGCGATCGCATCCATCTCGAATCCGTCACCGGCCTTCGGTGTAGATGATGCATTACGTGCAGAGAGAACGATACCAGCTACTGCACTGAGTAATCCCATGTTCGTGTATACCCAGAAGAATACCTTGTTTGTATCAATACCGGAAAGGTTTGCTGCCTTTCTGTTACCACCGAGTGCGTAGATCTGACGACCTGCAACGGTCTTGCTGGTGATAAATGCATACAACGCAATAAGCAGAACCATAATCAGAAGTACGAACGGAAGTCCGTTGTAACGAGCCAGCTTGTAGAAGAAGAACCAAATGATCACAAGCATGACACCCAGCTTTAATACTATCTGCCACATGGGGTTTGTTGCAAAGTTATATTTCTTCTTTGTAGCAATGCTCTTCATCTCAGCAAGGATCAGTGCGATAGATGCAATGATTGCAACGATGATACAAACAATATCCAGCTTGCCGCCGCCAACTTCAATCTGATATGCAGGAAGGAAACCTGCTCCGATGTAGATGTAGTTATCCGGTAACGGTCCCTTTGTCTGAGCCTGTAATAAGGTATATGTAAGACCACGGCCCATCAACATGGTTGCCAGTGTTACTACGAAAGGCGGAATACCTAAGTAAGCGATAAAGAAACCTGCGAACATACCAACTACAAGACCGATGAGGAGTGCAACTGCGATCGCAACCCACATATTTGCCTTGTAATCTACTAAAAGGATACCTGCTGCGGCACCGGTCAATGCTACGATAGAACCAACACCCAGATCAACGTTACCGGTCAATACGCAGAGCAACATACCGATCGCCAGAATAACAACGTATCCGTTCTGCATGATCAGGTTGTTGATGTTTGCAGGCGATAAGTTCTTTCCGCCTGTCATAATTGCAAAAATAACATAAATCGCGATCAAAGCAAGAAACATTCCATATTGTTTCATGTCAAGATTTACTACTTTTTTCTTCTCATTCATTTTTGTCACCCTTTCTGTTATGAGCCATAACACACTGCATAATCTTTTCCTGTGTCAGTTCTTCCTTACCGAGCTCGCCTGCGATCTGACCATCGTTAATGACATAGGTTCTGTCACATGTACCGATGATTTCCGGCATTTCGGAAGAAATGACGATGACCGCCTTGCCTGCCTTTGCAAGGTCGTTAATAACACAATAAATCTCATATTTAGCACCTACGTCAATACCACGTGTAGGCTCATCCAGAATCAGTACATCAGGCTGTGTCAGCATCCATTTTGCCAGCACGACCTTCTGCTGATTACCACCGGACAGAGAACCGACAACCTGCTCGATGGAATTTGCTTTTACATTAATTCTCTTTCTGTATTCCTCAGCGGCAACAATCTCATCATTGCCATTGATCACTCCGTGCTTTGAGAAGAACTTCGGACGGGCTGCAATGGTCATATTCTCCTTAATATCGCCGATCAGATTCAGACCAAAGGTCTTTCTGTCTTCGGAAACGTATGCCAGCTTACTTGCAATCGCCTCGCGGACATTCCTCATATGAACCTCTTTGCCATTGATCTTAACGGTACCGGAGATCTTCTGTCCGTAGCTGTGTCCGAATACGCTCATCGCAAACTCGGTGCGGCCTGCACCCATCAGTCCTGCCAGACCAACCACCTCACCTGCACGAACACGGATGTTAATATTCTTTAAAACCTGACGGTTCGCATCATCGGGATGATAGACATTCCAATCCTTTACTTCAAAGATCGTATCTCCGATGGTCACACCCTCTCGCTCCGGATAACGGTTGGTCATCTCGCGTCCAACCATTCCCTTGATCACGCGGTCCTCGGTGAACTCATCTTCACCCTTGATCAGTGTCTCAATGGTCTTTCCATCACGGATGATCGTAACTGCGTCAGATACATATTCGATCTCATTTAATTTGTGAGAGATGATGATACAGGTGATTCCCTGTTTTTTCAGCTCTAACATGATGTCCAGAAGCTTACGGCTCTCCTCATCATTCAAAGCCGCGGTAGGCTCGTCCAGGATCAGAAGCTCTACCTTCTTCGCCATTGCTTTTGCGATCTCGATCAGCTGCTGCTTACCGACACCAAGTGAATTAACCGGAACATTGACATCCTCGTGCTCCAGTCCAACCTTCGCCAGCATCTCCTGTGCGTGTTTTCTCGTCTTTGTCCAGTCAATCACGCCCTTCATGGATAACTGCTCATTGCCCAAGAATACATTCTCTGCAACTGAAAGCAAGGGACTTAATGCTAACTCCTGATGGATGATAACGATACCCTTTGCCTCACTATCTTTCAGATTGTGGAATTTACATGTTTCCCCGTTGTATACAATGTCACCGGAGTATGTACCATACGGATACACGCCTGACAAAACATTCATCAGAGTTGATTTTCCTGCTCCGTTCTCACCGCACAGCGCGTGGATCTCACCACGTCTTACCTTCAGATTTACATCATCCAGCGCTTTAACACCCGAAAACTCTTTGGTAATATGGTTCATTTCCAAGATGTAATCCGACATTTTTCCCAACTCCTTTACTTAAAAATTCTTCGTTTCATGTATGTCCTGTTACTTTATTATTAGGAAAAAAGAGGGTGGCAACAAGCATGTGCCACCCTACTTTATTTTCCGGATTACTCAGCTAACTGCTCTTCTGTATAATATCCACCATCTACGATGATTTCCTGATAGTTGTCCTTATCAACAGCTACCGGTGTACATAAGTAAGAAGGAACTACGATCTTACCGTTGTCATACTGCTCGGTATCATTGATTTCAGGCTCTGCACCCTCAAGCACTGCCTGAACCATGGTTACACACTTAGAAGCTAAGAGACGAGTATCTTTGTAGATAGACATTGTCTGCTTGCCGGAGATGATGTTCTTTGTTGCCATAAGCTCTGCATCCTGTCCGGTGATCAGAGGCCAGTTTGCCTCGGTGTATCCGGCACCCTCTAAAGCTGCCTTACATCCATAAGCGAATCCGTCAAATGCAGTTGCACAGATGTCAAGATCCTCATCAGCATAGAAACCTGTTAAGTAGTTCTCGCAGTTCTGCTGAGCGGTCTCCTGAGACCATCTTAAGATACAGGTATCATCAAATGATGTTCTGCCTGACTTACATACTAATGTGCCGTTGTCTAAGTAGGGCTGAAGAACTTCCATCAGACCTGAGTATAACATATGAGCGTTGTTGTCATCAGGTGAGCCCATGAAGAACTCGATGGTGTATGTCTCAGAGGTATTTGCTAAATCTTTCTTCTCCTCAATGTACTTACCGATTGCAGTACCAACACCCTTGTTATCGAATGTTGCGTAGTAAGAAACAGCGTCGGTATCCATTAACAGACGGTCATAAGCGATGATCGGGATACCAGCTTCCTTAGCCTGTGCCTCTACGTTTACAAGTGCGGAAGAGTCGATAGATGCGATTACTAAGCAGTTAACGCCTGCTGCAATCATGTTCTCAATCTGAGATACCTGCATCTGAACGTCGTCCTCAGCGTACTGAAGATCTACTTCGTAGCCAAGCTTCTCTAACTGATCTTTCATGTTAGCACCGTCGTTGATCCATCTCTCAGAAGACTGGGTAGGCATTGCTACACCGACCTTCTTGCCGTTTGCGTCTGCTGCGGGAGCTTCCTCCTCAGCTGCATCATCTGCAGGTGCTGCATCTGCTGCAGTATCCTCTGTTGCTGCTGCATCTTCTGCGGGAGCAGCTGCCTGGTTGGTGCCACATCCAACGAGCATGGTTGCTACCATTGCTACGCTAAGTAAAGCGCCTAAGATTTTCTTTTTCATGTTCCTGTTCCTCCCTTATATTGGTTAGTTGATCTGCACATCTAAGTTGTACCTATCCATCCAAAGTTGTACGTTTGTTGACTTTGTTCATCCTTTCGGTACATTTTTTCTTTCAGCAAAAGCCTTCATCAAAAAGTTGCACGAAAAGTGTGGATTTCGACAATTTATTATGTGCATTTTGCCGTTTCTTTTTCTCTCGCGGCATGTTTATATTATATAAACATATCTATGATTCGTCAAGGGTTTTTTCAAAATATGTACAAATTATCCAAGTTGTATGCATACAACTTAAGAGAAATGAAAAGGAACCGCCGCAGCCCGCAGCGGTTC
>JAQYOU010000112.1 GCA_028727105.1 bacterium | reverse complement strand
TTTTGTTTACAAAACGGTGACAGCTGTGGTAGACTGCCGGTAAAGGGAGGCGGAGAGATGGACATCGTATACGCGGATGAGCGGATCGTGGTGGCGGTGAAGCCCGCGGGGGTCATCGCCACGGACACAAGGGGCGGGATGCCGGAGCGGCTGCGGCAGGCGCTGGGGACGGCGTGCGTCCGCACGGTGCATCGGCTGGACGCGCCGGTGTCGGGGCTGATGGTGTGCGCCCGCAGCGCCTACGCGGCGGGCGAGCTGTCCCGGCAGATCCGGGAGGGGCAGTTTGAGAAGGAATATCTGGCGGTGGTGCGGGGCGTGACGGAGGAGTCCGGAACACTCGTACATATATTGAAAAAGGATGGCAGGACGAACACCTCTGCGGTGGTATCTGAAGGAACAGCAGGCGGGAAGCAGGCGCGGCTTTCCTACGAACGGCTGGCTGCTTCGGATAACAACAGTCTGGTCCGCATTCATCTGGATACGGGCAGGCATCATCAGATCCGCGTGCAGTTTGCCGCCATCGGTCACCCGCTGGTGGGAGATGCGAAGTATGGAGGCGGATCTGTCACGGAAAAAGCTTCTGATACCGGGAAGGCTGGAAGATGGAACGGAACAGGTGGTGCACAGGGTGGGCAGCCGCTTGCGCTGTGCAGCTGCAGACTGGAGTTTGTGCATCCGAGCACGGGAAAGACCATGGAATTTCATATGACGCCCACAGGAGAAGGGTTTCTTGAATGGAAAGAGGCACTCGGATGATCCGGGTGCCTCTTGTGGAGTTGAAACAGAGTTTCTGATCCTGTAAAAGATGTATTGGGAAGCGTGTGTGGGGCACGCTTGTCTGACTAGATCGTGATCAATTCGTATTCACTCGTACCAAGACCGATCTTTACTGCATGCTCAATGCAGGATTTCCATTCCGTATCGGGATGTGTCATGTGGAAGTGGTCGTGACCTTCCTCATTTCCGTACTTTTCAAGGTTTTCTCCAAGGATACTTGCCGGGATCGGAGTCTGCTGATTGCACAGATCCGCGCATGCCTGGTCCAGAGCAACCGGATCAAAGGAAGCCAGCATACCCACATTCGGGATGATGGGGATGTCGTTTTCCGCATGGCAGTCACAGTTCGGTGATACGTCGCAGATCAGCGATACGTGGAAGCAGGGGCGGTTCTGGCAGACTGCCAGCGAATACTCGGCGATCTTGTAATTCAACATGGTGATGGCATCGGCGGAATCCGTTGCGATCGCATGCTTCGGACAGGTGGCGATACAGCGCTCACAGCCGACACATTTGTTGTGGTCGATGGTTGCTTTTCCGTCCGCGATGACCGGGGCATCATGAGCGCAGATGCGTGCGCAGGCGCCGCAGCCGATACAGTCCTCGGGGCGGGCAACGCTGGGTCTGCCGTCACAGTGCTGCTCCTTCTTGCCTTCGCAGGAACCGCAGCCCATGCCGATGTTTTTCATCGTTCCGCCGAAGCCGGTGGCTTCATGGCCCTTAAAGTGTGTCAATGAAATAAAGATATCCGCATCCATGATTGCGCGGCCGATCTTTGCCTCGGTCACGTAGTCTCCTTTTATCGGAACTTTGACTTCATCTGTTCCCTTTAAGCCGTCTGCAATGAGTACATGACAGCCGGTCTGCAGCGGTGAAAAACCGTTCACGTAGGCGGTGTCCAGATGGTCCAGCGCATTTTTCCGGCTGCCCACATACAGGGTGTTGCAGTCGGTTAAGAAGGGCTTGCCGCCCAGCTCCTTCACGTAGTCAGCAACCACCTTCGCGTAATTGGGGCGCAGGAAGGACAGATTGCCGTACTCACCAAAGTGGATCTTGATGGCAGCATATTTATCTGTAAAATCAATCTGTTCGAAGCCCGCGGTCTTCATGAGCCGGTGAAGCTTCTGCAGCAGGTTCTCGTGTTCGGTCGCCTTGAATGTGGTAAAATAAACAGGTGCCTTTTCCATAAATACATGACCTCCTCTGTAAAAAAATCTCAGTTAAGCTTCAGTTTAACGTAAAAGGAAGAAAAATACAATAGGGACGTTTCTTTTGTCCCGCCCATCGCCCATTGCCATGAAGAGCGCCCTTTGTCACGAAAAAGGGGGAGGTTTCTTTTGCCGGATAAAATGCGGACAAAATCAAGAAAATGAGGTTGACAATCCCCGCGCGGGGGTTATAAAATAGGCACTAGCTGGACACAATCCTATATGAATAAGCGTTGAAGAGGAATAGTACGGAACAAAACGTGCCCTACAGAGAAAAGATCATTGCTGAGAGATCTTTGGTAACGGGTTCCCGAACCTGCCTCGGAGCTTTGTGCGAGCGCCTGCGGGCCGTGAAGCACAACGTAGCGTCTGCGTTAAGGGCGAATCGAGTGTATGTATGTGAGAGATCACATCGGTCAGGTCAGATTGATCAGATGCCGACTGAAGGAAGGAATCGCGTCACATATATGAACAAGGGTGGTACCGCCGAGCGAATCGGTCCCTGTTTTGAGGGATTGATCGTTCCGGCGGTTTTATATTTTTATATGGGAATTGCGAAATGTGCTCACATGACCGTAAACGGAACGTAAATTGTTTCGCAATTGCCAGTATATACTTTTATACGGAAAAGGAGAAGCATCATGGCAAAAGAAAAGAAATTAGTTGAGCAGATCACATCCATGGATGAGGATTTTGCACAGTGGTACACAGACGTTGTAAAGAAAGCAGAGCTGATCGATTATTCATCCGTGAAGGGCTGCATGATCATTAAGCCCGCCGGTTACGCGATCTGGGAGAACATCCAGAAGGAGCTTGACCGCCGCTTCAAGGAAACCGGTGTGGAGAATGTATACATGCCGATGTTCATTCCCGAGAGTCTGTTGGAGAAAGAGAAGGATCATGTAGAAGGTTTTGCACCGGAGGTAGCATGGGTGACGCACGGTGGCCTGCAGCCGCTGCAGGAGCGTCTCTGCGTGCGTCCTACCTCAGAGACCCTGTTCTGTGACTTTTATAAGAATCTGATCCATTCCTACCGCGACCTGCCGAAGAACTACAACCAGTGGTGTTCCGTTGTCCGCTGGGAGAAGGAGACGAGACCGTTCCTTCGCTCCCGTGAGTTTTTATGGCAGGAGGGACACACCATTCACGCGACCGCCGAGGAGGCCCAGGAGCGTACACTGCAGATGCTGAATGTGTACGCAGACTTTTTGGAGCAGGAGCTGGCGATCCCTGTCATCAAGGGTCAGAAGACGGAGAAGGAGAAGTTTGCAGGAGCTGAGGCTACCTATACGATCGAGGCGCTTATGCATGACGGAAAAGCGCTGCAGTCCGGCACCAGCCACAACTTCGGAGATGGCTTTGCAAAGGCATTTGACATCACTTATACAGATAAGAACAACCAGCTGGTACATCCGTTCCAGACCTCCTGGGGTATGACGACCCGTCTGATCGGTGCCATCATCATGGTACACGGCGATGATTCCGGCCTGCAGCTGCCGCCGCACATCGCACCGGTTCAGGCAATGATCATCCCGATCCGCCAGCAGGCAGAGGGCGTTTTGGAAAAGGCAAACGAAGTGCTGGAAGCACTTGGCGCAAACGGTATCCGTGCGAGATTGGATGATTCCGATAAGTCTCCCGGATGGAAATTCTCTGAGCAGGAGATGCGCGGAATTCCGGTTCGTATCGAGCTGGGACCGAAGGATATTGAGGCAGGTCAGTGCGTGGTTGTACGCCGTGACACAAGAGAAAAGATCGTTATGGGCTTAGATGAAGTGGCTGCAAAGCTGCCCGAACTGTTAGAGACGATCCAGAAGGATATGTTTGCCCGCGCAAAGGCACATCGCGATGCACATATCACAGATGTAACCACCTACGACGAATTCAAGGATGCGGTTGAGAACAAGCCGGGCTTTATCCGTGCGATGTGGTGCGGAGATCAGGCATGTGAGGACAAGATCAAGGAAGAGACGACTGCAACCTCCCGCTGTATGCCCTTTGAACAGGAGCAGCTTTCCAATGTATGCGCCTGCTGCGGAAAGCCTGCTAAGAAGCTTGTATTCTGGGGCAAGGCCTACTAATTCTTGTGTCTTTCAAAGTATTTTCCATGCAGGAATTATGAGAATGGAGCATACATGAATATTAGATTACCGGAGCATGTAAAATTCATATTAGGCAGATTAGAAGAAAACGGCTTCGAAGGCTATGCAGTGGGAGGCTGTGTGCGGGATGCGCTGCTTGGGCGCGTTCCGCAGGACTGGGATATCACGACAAACGCGAAACCCCTTCAGGTCAAGGAACTGTTTCGAAGGACGATCGATACCGGTCTGCAGCACGGAACCGTAACGATCATGCTGGATCACACCGGATATGAGGTGACCACCTATCGGATCGACGGAGAGTATGAGGATGGCAGACACCCCAAAGCAGTCAGCTTTACCGGAAGTCTTTCCGATGACCTGATGCGCCGTGACTTTACTATCAATGCGATGGCCTATAACGAGACAGAAGGGCTGGTGGATCTGTTCGGAGGAAGAGCGGATTTGGAACAGGGAGTGATCCGTTGCGTCGGAGAACCGAAGGAGCGGTTTACGGAGGATGCGCTCCGCATGATGCGGGCGATCCGCTTTTCGGCACAGCTGGGTTTTTCCATAGAGGAGCGAACCCTTGCGGCGATCCGGGAGCTGGCGCCTTCGATCCGAAGGATCAGTGCGGAGCGGATACAGACGGAGCTGATCAAAACGCTGGTCAGTGCGCATCCGCAGACTGTGAGACGTTTTTATGAGACCGGACTCAGCAGCCATTTTCTGCCGGAGCTGGATCGGATGATGGAGACAGCGCAGAAGAACCCTCATCACTGCTATAGCGTGGGAGAACATACCCTGCACAGTCTGGATGAGGTGCCGCCGGAAAAGGTGCTGCGGCTTGCCATGCTCTTACACGATGTGGCAAAGCCGCTGTGTAAGACAACAGATGAAGCCGGGATCGACCACTTTCACGGACATCCGGCGAAGGGCGCAGAGATAGCGAAACAGATCTTAAGACGACTGAAGCTGGATAATGAGACGATCACCCGGGTGACACAGCTGATCCGCTGGCATGATGACAATCCGCCTTTGACGGAGCGGAATGTGCGCCGTGCGATCTGCCGTGTAGGGACCGCGCAGTATCCGGATATCTTTGCGGTGAAGCGCGCGGATATTCTGGCACAGAGCGACTATCAAAAAGAAGAAAAGCTTCAGTATGTGGATGATTATGAAAAAGTCTACAGACAGATCCTGGAGAAAAATCAGTGCCTCTGCATCAAGGATCTGGCGGTGGATGGCTCGGACCTTCTGGCGGCCGGCATTCCGCAGGGAAAGGCGATCGGTGAAAAGCTTCATGAACTGCTGGAGCTCGTACTGGAACAGCCGGAGTGCAATACAAGAGAAGATCTGCTGACCCGGATCACGGGCCCGGCGAAGGATGGACAACCGAAACAGGAATAAAAGAGGAGCCCCTTTCATAAGATTGGAGAGGACGATAAAACGCGTCACTTAAATCTATTGGAGGGGTTTCTTATGTATTATCGGGCAGAACAGATTCTGAGTGCTTATCCAAAGGAATTCACAGGGAATATGAAAGGTCGGGGATCTCTTCTCTGCACCGACAAGGAAGGAATCTATCTGCTGAAAGAATATACAGGCTCCGTGCACCGGCTGGAGCTTTTGGAGGAGGTGCTGTGCGCGTTAAAGGCACAGGGCTTTCTTGCGGAAGAGCTTGTGCGAACAAGCGGGGGTGACCTATGCTATACCGATGCGGATGGCGTGTCCTATTTTATGCGGAAAACCTTTTCGGGACGGGAATGTGACACCCGCAATGCGAAAGAGATCCTGTGTGCCACCGGGCACATGGCAACGCTTCACGTCCTGCTGAAGGACTGTCATCCCACAAGTGCGGCCGGGGGTCTGCAGCTGCCGGATCGATCGCAAAGTCCTGCCAGCAGACGCACGAAGGAATTAAAGAAGGTAAAGAATTATGTGCGTGCAAAAAAGAAGAAAAATGAGTTTGAGAGCGAGTTTCTGCGGGGGTATGAGCATTACATGGAACAGGCGCAGCAGGTGCTGGAGCTGGAAGAAAAGCAGTACATACCGGAGGATGCCTGGCAGCTGTGCCACGGTGACTATAACCAGCACAATCTTCTGTTTACCAGGGAGGGACTCGCTGTCACCGGGTTTGAGAAGCTTCGGTATGACCTCTGCGTGACGGATCTGACTAATTTTATGCGCAAGATTCTGGAGAAACACGACTGGAACAGCGGGCTTGGCATGGATATGGTCATGGCCTATCAGGCCCGGCGCGCCCTTGAGCCCTGGGAGTTTGCCAGATTGTATCAAAAGCTGCTTTTTCCGGAAAAATACTGGAAGATCGTCAATCATTACTATAATACGAGAAAAACCTGGATCTCCGGACGCGATATTGAAAAGCTGACACGGCTTTTTGCACAGGAAAGAAAACGCGAGGAGTTCTTATCGATGTTGTTTTATCTGATAAAATAGTTTATAATAGTACACATGAGCAAGCATTTTTTACAGATGATCCTGACAATTGCATGCGTGCTGCTGCTTGCGGGCTGTGGCGCGTCGGATCAGAACACGATCTCCATGGATCCGTCCATGCAGGTGACGGTTCCGGAGGATCCCGACGGGACGGAGGATCCGGACGAGGGCGCGCTGACACAGACTCCAAAGACCGGCGGGGAAATCTATCTGGTGATGAGCATTGATACGGAAAAGCGTCTCATCGGGCTGGGTCTGCCGGATTCGGCACGGACCATCCAGTATGGATACTCGAAGGCCACGCAGATCCTGGATGATCACGGACAGTTTATGTCTGCAGGAAAGCTCACGCCGGGGCGGGCTGTTACGCTAGGCGCCCTGGATGATGAGGCGAAGCTGACCGTGATACAGCTGGCAGAGGAAGCCTGGTATCAGGAAAATATCACGCGTTTCTCCATCGATCCGACCATCGGTATGCTGACCATCGGCGATACAAAATATCGTTATGGTGACCATTTGCGCGTATTTTCCGGTGATCAGGAGATTTCTTTGGAACAGGTGGGAGAAAACGACGTGATCAGCGTACAGGGGCTGGAGAAACAGATCCTGTCCGTTCAGGTAACGACCGGTCACGGGACGATCGCGCTGACCAATACAGAGCTTTTTGAAGGTGGCTGGATCAGCCTCGGAACGAAGATCTACGCAAAGATCACGCCGGACATGCTGCTAGAGGTGCCGGAGGGGACCTATGAGCTGTCGGTGGCAAATGACGGTTATGGGGACAGTAAGACGGTGGAAGTGGCG
The DNA here is from genome assembly GCA_028727105.1 of bacterium. Taxonomy (GTDB): domain Bacteria; phylum Bacillota; class Clostridia; order Lachnospirales; family Lachnospiraceae; genus W0P33-017. The sequence goes on along the minus strand of JAQYOU010000112.1, from coordinate 15,319 downwards.
CGTGCGCAGATCACGACGGTGGATCTGAATGAATATAAGGGAGAAGGTCCGAAGACTTGTATGGTGACCTTTGAGATCCATGTAGAGGGTGCACAGCTTTTCATTAATGGCGATCCGATAGAATATGAAGATCCGGTGGAGCTGCGTTACGGGGTTTATCAGCTCATGGTCATTGCGGACGGTTTTGAGACATGGGAGCGTCAGCTGGTCATTCACTCCAAAGAAGCAACGATCCAGATCGGTGAACCGCAGCTTACAGAGGATACGGAAGCTCCGGAAGAGGAACCGGACGAGCAGGAGACGGATACAGATACGGATACAGAGGATGCGTCGCAGGGGGCGGATGATGAAGCCGGCGATCAGAGTGTAACCTCTGACGATGCGCAGACCGGGACGGACGCGGAGGCACTTTCTGACAGCAGTACCGGAGATTACAGCGATTATCTGGATACGATCACGGATCTGATCGCATCGCTGGTGAGACTGAAAAACGAGTGAGCATCACCGGCAAAAGCATTTTTCATTGTTTACAGGCTGCAAAATGTGGCTTGAAATAAATAAAACATATCATGATAATTATTTAGGAGGGAAACAAATGGACTACAAGGCAATGTATGAGGAGTGGTTGAACAATCCGTATTTTGATGCCGAGACAAAGGCAGAATTAAAGGCGATCGAGGGGGATGAAAAAGAGATCGAGGATCGTTTTTACATGGATCTTGAATTTGGTACGGCAGGACTTCGCGGCGTGATCGGAGCAGGAACGAACCGTATGAATATCTATACCGTACGCAAGGCAACACAGGGACTTGCGAACTATATTTTAGGAGTCGGAGCTGAAAAACAGGGTGTAGCGATCGCATTTGATTCCCGCCGCATGTCACCGGAATTTGCAGATGAAGCAGCACTCTGCCTTGCAGCAAACGGCATCAAGGCATATGTATTCGAGAGCCTTCGCCCGACTCCGGAGCTGTCTTATGCGGTTCGTAAGCTTGGATGTATCGCAGGTATCAATATCACTGCCAGCCATAACCCGCCGGAGTACAACGGCTACAAGGTATACTGGGAGGATGGCGCACAGATCACACCGCCTCATGACAGTGGTATCATGGATGAGGTAAAGAAGGTGACTGATTACGCAACCGTAAAGACGATGGACAAGGCTTCTGCCATCGCTGCCGGCATGTACCAGCAGATCGGCGCCGATATTGATGATCCGTATATGGAAGAGTTAAAGAGCCTGGTACTCCATCAGGATTGCATCGATGCAGTAAAGGATGACCTGACGATCGTTTACACCCCGCTTCACGGAACCGGAAATATCCCCGTTCGCCGCGTGTTAAAGGAGCTTGGCTTCACAAAGGTTTATGTGGTGCCTGAGCAGGAGCTGCCGGATGGCAATTTCCCCACTGTCAGCTATCCGAACCCGGAGACAGAGGAAGCCTTCCAGCTTGGTCTGGCTCTTGGAAAAGAAGTAAATGCAGACCTGATCCTTGCAACTGATCCTGACGCAGACCGTCTGGGTGTATATGTAAAGGATTCAAAGACCGGCGAATATCATTCCCTGACCGGAAATATGTCCGGCTGCCTGATCGGCGACTATGTGATCAGCCAGCGCAAAGAGCGCGACGGCAAGCTTCCGGAGGACGGCGCATTCATTAAGTCTATCGTTTCCACCAACATGGCAGATGCCATCGCAAAGTATTATGGCATCCAGCTGATCGAGGTATTGACCGGCTTCAAGTTCATCGGACAGCAGATCTTAAAGTTTGAGAAAGAGGGCAAGGGAACCTATCTGTTCGGTATGGAGGAGAGCTACGGCTGTCTGACCGGAACCTATGCAAGAGATAAGGATGCGGTTGTTGCGTCCATGACCCTCTGCGAGGCAGCAGCTTACTACAAGACAAAGAATATGACCCTTTGGGATGCAATGATCGAAATGTATGAGCGCTACGGCTACTACAAGGATCATGTAGAGTCCATCACCTTAAAGGGAATCGAAGGACTTGCAAAGATCCAGGAGATCATGAACACACTGCGCGCAGATGCCCCGAAGGAGATCGGCGGATATGCGGTAACCGCAGTTCGTGACTACAAGACCGGAATCATCACGGATACAAAGACCGGCGAGGAGCAGCCTACCGGACTTCCCGGCTCAAATGTGCTCTACTACGAGCTGACAGACGATGCATGGGTATGTGTACGTCCTTCCGGAACAGAGCCCAAGGTGAAGTTCTACATCGGAGTCAAGGGAACCTCTCTGGATGACGCGGATGCAAAATCAAAAGCACTTGGTGAGAATGTGTTGGAAATGATCCGAAAAATGATCTAAAAATACCGGCTTTCCTTGTAAAATTGGCAAATAACCTTGACAAGGCAAAAAAAACCAAGTATAAATATATGCGTAGGTAATTCGGATTGCAAAAATATCGGCGAATTATGAACAAGACAAGAATAGAAATCCAACAGGAGGACACAAAACCATGAATAAGATGGAATTAGTATCAGCAATGGCTGATAAGACAGGATTATCAAAGAAGGATGCAGAGGCTGCTTTAAAGGCTTTTACTGATGTAGTAGCAGAGGAGTTAAAGAAGGGTGAGAAGATCCAGTTAGTAGGCTTCGGTACTTTTGAGGTATCTGAGCGTGCAGCAAGAACCGGAAGAAACCCTCAGACCGGTGAGGAGATGACCATCGCTGCATCAAAGGCTCCGAAGTTCAAAGCAGGAAAGGCTTTAAAGGATAGCGTAAACGCTTAATCTTAGACGAAAAGATAACGGGCGGGCTTCTACACGAGGCTCGCCTTTTCTATTTGAAAGAGTATTTACGAAGTGAGGCTGATAGAATGGAGGATTTGCTTGTGAATACACGAAGGAAAGTATTATTTACACTCATATGCTTCTTCATACTTTTATCTGCGGGGAAAGTTCATGTGAAGGCGGCAGCCGTGGACAGCGCAGTAGAAGTATTTAAAGACTGCCTTGTATATAGCTTTGACATGGAGTCCATCAAAAATGACAAGATCGTTGTAAATTGGAGTTATAGAAACAATTATACGACGGATTCCGATTATGGGGATTACAGCAATCCTTTTATTGATATTCAAGGCTTTGAGATTCAGGTATGCAGGGATAAAAATTATCCGGCGGATCAGGTGAAAACATATAAACTCAACAAATATGTCGAAAGTGCAGATGGCGGGAAATATTCGTATAAGATACCGGTGTCTGTGCTGGGTAAAAATGGCGGAAAGCTGTATGGCAGGATCCGGGCCTACGGAACCATCAAAACCATCGAAGCCGGGTATGATAGTGGGGAACCTACCACTTTGCAGGTAGGAGATGTGGTTTACAGCGGCTATCAGGATCTGGATTGCTGGCACGGGTATACTACCTATTCAAACTTTGAAGAAGAGATGGGCCGTGATCATTGCGAATATGTGAAGATCAACAAGACGAATTTTGGCGGCATGTATGCGCTGATCAAGGATGGCTTTTATTATTGTGATCCAAAAGGCAAGAAAAGTTATTACGATAAAAACCATGACGGCTGGCTGGATCCCGCGGAGATCAAAGAGATCTATACACTGAACAATTACAGCTACAAAAAATATGCAAGTGGATATGAGATGCTATGGGGAACGGAGATGTATCAGTGTAAGATATCTGACCTGAAAGGCTTAAAGTATCTGCCCTTCGTAACTAGCATTGACCTTCGGGATTACACGGGAACAAAACTGGATCTGACCGATTATCCACACATAAGAACAGTCTCCATGTGTGAATTCTGGAAGAGCAAATTTCAGCTGATCGCACCTTATGCCAAGGAAATACGGATCAATTCGGAGACAGGCGGTTCCTGGAAGAAGGCAAAATTATCTTCTGTGGATGTTTCAAAATGTAAAGCTGTTGTATACTTAACCCTGGGCGGTTCTTATTTCAAACCGACGACAATGAAGCTGCCTGCATCCGCAAAAAACCTTAGATGGATCTCTGTCTCTTACGGTAGCGGGAAGAAGATCGATCTGAATAAATACAAAAAACTGAACCTGGCATATTTCTACGCAAATAAATATTCCGAGTGTAAGTTCAATCAGTGTACCAAACTGAACTATGTATACTTCTACTGTATGGACAATCTAAGGTCCGTTGACTTAAGAAACGCAAAGTCGCTAAAAGGCGCGGATATCTACTGCTGTAATAATTTAAGCAGCAGCGGACTCAAAACAGTAAAAGGAACAAGGGTCACAAAAAACCAGGGACGTTGGTGGGAATCAACGGACACGTGGAGAAAGTTATTTGATGATATTTATAAATCTATGTAGAGAGTAGAGTTCGTTGATAGCGAACTCATTTCATAACGTGAATAGGGAATGTGAGACACCATGTAATGGCAGTGCACTTTGGAGCGGCTGGTACTTAGTGACCGTATTTTGGTCACTTATGTACCACTGCCAGCGACAAGTAGCGAGAGCGTGCCTGCCATACAGGTGCTCACATGACTTGTGCAGAGATTATGTAGAAGGCGAAGGGGGTATCTGCCGTGATTTCGCATGATAGATGCATCACGGCAGATATCCCCTTGCAAAAAAAGTGTAGTGGAGGAAATAAACATGAGACTCGACAAATTTTTAAAGGTATCCCGCCTGATCAAGCGCCGCACCGTCGCAAACGAAGCATGTGACGCCGGCCGTGTACTGGTGAATGGCAAAGTCGCCAAAGCATCCTTGAATGTCAAGGAGGGCGACATCATAGAGATCCAGTTCGGAACAAAAACCGTTAAGGTTCGCGTCAAAGCCATCGCCCAGACGACGAAGAAGGACGAAGCAGCGGAACTCTTTGAGTATCTGTAAGTCTATTTTGGCGATGTCCTGCATACATTTTACTGTAGTTTGTTAATGGAACTGTTTTTGAGGGCATGGCAGAATGGATGAAAAAATGGCAACACATACCCACAGGGTATTGATGAATAACCGTCAGAACGGCAGCTTCAGCGGAATCGTGGATGTGCTTTCCTTTGATGTCAGCGAAATATTGCTTGAGACCGAGCAGGGAATGCTCCTTATCAAAGGAAAGGACTTGCATGTCAACCGGCTGTCCCTGGAAAAGGGAGAGGTGGATGTTGCGGGAAAGATCGATTCCCTGTCTTATTCTGACGTATCAAATGCACACAAGGGCGAGTCACTTCTGGGCCGCATTTTCCGCTGATGCAGATCCGGATGGTTGGCGCCGGAATTTACGAGGAACTGGCGTTATTTTGCAGCTTTTTTCTGATCGGGATCTGTCTTTCGGCAAGCTATGATGCGCTTCGGATCCTGCGGGCGATCATCTGCCATAACACTTTTTTTGTCAATCTGGAGGATCTTTGTTACTGGCTGTATGTTGCCGTAGTGGTGTTTGTCCAGTTGTACGATAAAAACGATGGACGGCTGCGGGCATATCTGTTTGGAGCACTCCTTTTGGGGATGCTTCTCTATGCCGCAACCTTTGGAAGAATCTGTACGCCGGTGATCCTGCGCACTGTCAAACGGGTAGTATCTGTCCTGATGACACCGATCCGGCGACTGACGGCAGTTCTTCACAAAAAAAGAAAAAAAGGGCAGGAATATTGTGGAAAAGTATGGGTATGTCAGAAAAAACGGTTGAAAAAGCTCTGGAAGATGGTTAAAATGAGCTTATGTAAACTATGAAAGACAAAAGGATGTGAGTAGATGAGCAGAGGAAGAAAAAAACAAAACCGAATGGCAAAGTTCAGTATCACCTGCATGGTATTCCTGCTAATCACCTTAATGTCAACACAGATCGTAAAGCTGTATCACAAGAACCAGGAGCTGTCTGCGAAGGAAGCTGCCTACGAAGTGCAAAAGCGCGAGGAGGAAGCCAGACAGCAGGAACTTGAAGAACAGGAAAAAAGTATGGAATCACAGGAATACATTGAAAAAGAGGCACACCGCTACGGTCTGTTCTATGATGATGAGATCATCTATCGTGAAAAGGAGTAGCCGGTTCACAGTGAACTGCCTCAAAGAGATGAAGTACCTATAATCGATTCAAATCGGGATTTGAAGGAGCGTTTTGACGAACGATTTTTCAGATCCCCTATTTTTTTTGACAAATTGTGAATGCTTTCTTTTCTATAATGACCTTCGACGAAAATAGCGGAGGTGAGCAATCATGAAAAAAGAAAGCTACAGACAACTGCTGGTCGCATTGATCGGTGCACTGATGTGCAGGTTTGGCATATACGGTTATTATCCGTTTGTACCGGCATATTACGCGGCTGCGCTTTTATGCGGAGAAGGGCGGCTGCTTTTGACGGGGGTGACATTTGCAGGAATGGCGCTTACGCTTCCGGTGACAGCGACGGTACGTTATGCGATCGGAATGATCATTACATGGATGGTTGTAAAAATCTGTGAATGGATCGACCATAAATGTCTGACTGTCACAGCGGCGATCGCGTCAGCAGTTGTCACGGTTTCGCTGAACATCTGCGGGGAGCTGCTTACAAATACGGTCCGGGGAGATCTCCCGGTCAAGCTGATGGAGGGCGTGATCTGTTTTGCAAGTGTATTTGTGTTTGCCAGGCTTTTATACTGGCTGCCGCTTCTTGTGGAGCGGCTTCCGGAGCCTCATGCAGACCGGGGGACAGATGAAAACCGGCTGATGGGCTATGCGGATTCCTTTGGTGAGCTGGCGCAGTTGTTTTCCGGAATGAATACCGTAAAAAAGGATTTTACATCAGAAGAAATGGGTAAGATACATAATGAGATCACCGGACACATCTGTACCAGCTGTGCGCAGTGCACGCTGTGCTGGGAAAAGTCGGACGCACCCATGTATCAGGCATTGGCCGGGTATCTGACATCGATCCATCAGGCGGGAAAGGCAGCGAAAGAGGCGAAAGAGCAGCTGGAACAGCATTGTATCCGCAGTGAGGCGCTGGCGATGGAGGCCACCCGCGTGTTTGAGCGGGCAAGACTGAACCTGGCCTGGTATAACAGACTGCTGGAAAACCGGGCAGTGATCGCTGAGCAGATGGAAGCGATGGCATATATCATGCAGGACTGCACGAAGGATGCCATCGATCTGACAAAGAAAGAAAAGCCGGCGCTTACGACGCTGCGCTACCTGGCAAAGGAACAGGGGATCCTCTTGCAGAATATCCGTCTGATGGAGAAAAAGAACGGGCGGATCACATTGTCTGTGGAGGCGCGCTCCAAGCAGGGAAATTGTATATCCGCCAAAGATCTGACAAAAGTGGTAGAACGGGCGCTGGATCTTGACATGGTTTTGCACCGGGATTCCAAATCCCTGATCGGAAAGCTGCCCGGACCGTTTGTGTTTGAGGAGGACACGCTATATCACAGCACCTATGGCATCGCAAGACTGATCCGTGACGGCGCGGCGGTGTCCGGCGATAACTTTTCCTATGTGGAAAACCATGACGGGCAGGCGCTGCTGATGCTCTCAGATGGGATGGGATCCGGAAGCAGTGCTTGTAAGGAAAGCGAAATGGTGTTAGAGTTAATGGAGAGATTTCTGGAGGCGGGATTTTCTGAGGAGACAGCGCTTCGCATGCTGAATGCGGCGTGTGTGCTCCACGATCAGGAGGATTCCTATTCCACCATGGATATCTGTGAGATCGATCTGTATCAGGGCGATGTGGCATTTTACAAGATCGGAGCGGCTGCGGCCTTCATCAAGCGCGGCGAGGAGGCGGAATGCATTCCCTGTGCGAATCTTCCGGTGGGTGCGGATATGGAGCTGCAGATCGAAACAAAGCATTCACACGTGTCCGGAGGAGATTATGTGATCCTTATGACGGACGGCGTGCTGGAGCATCTGCATGTGCCCTTGCCGGAACAGACCATGTGTGAGATCTTAGAGAGTATCCATCAGTCAAATCCAAATGAGATGGCGAAAAAAATTCTGGAACGGGTGTCCTTGTTTACCGGCGGACAGGTCAGGGATGATATGACTGTCCTTGTGGCAGGCATCTGGGAAAAATAGGTTGACGAATGATGAATGAACAGTTTTTGCAGCAGGTTTTTTCTTATATGGAAGAACAGAAATTGATCCGGACAGGAGACACGGTGTTTGCGGGCGTTTCCGGCGGCGCGGATTCCATGTGTCTTTTGGAGGTGCTTTGCGCATACCGGATCCAAACAGCGTTTGATCTGCGGGTGATCCATGTGGAGCACGGGATCCGCGGGGAAGCAAGCATTGCGGATGCGGATTATGTCCGCGGGTTTTGCGGGGAACGAAAGATCCCCTGTGAGGTGGTTTCGGTGGATGCACGTTCCTACAGTAAGGAGCATGGCTGCTCGGTGGAGGAGGCGGCGCGGGAGCTGCGCTACGAAGCCTTTGAGGCTAACGCACGGATGGCAGAGTGCATACGGGCCTCGGAGGAATCGTGTACCAAAGGGCAGGCAGTGCCGCAGGACGTACCGGATTGTCGGGTAAAGATCGCGGTGGCGCATCACATGGAGGACCAGGCAGAAACGGTCCTCTGGCAGCTGATCCGCGGCAGTGATATCAAAGGAATGGGCGGCATGCGCCCGATGCGCGGACGCATCATCCGCCCGCTTCTGAACAGTTCGCGTGCACAGATCGAGGATTTTTTGCAGCAGCGGAGCATCGGATGGCGGGAAGATAGCACAAACATGGACGGCACTTATACCAGAAACCGCCTGCGCATGGATGTCCTGCCGGTGCTGTCGGAACTGAACGGACAGGCAGTCCTGCACCTGTGCGAAAGCGCATCCAGACTGCAGGAGACGGAACGCTTTCTAAAGCAGCAGACAAAAAAGCTGTATGAGCGCTGTGTAAAGGAAACGCCGGATGGCGGATGGTGTGTGGAGGAGTCTTTGCTGGATGAGGCGCCGCTTTTGCAGCGCCGTGTACTTTACCTGGCGCTTCAGAATGCCTGCCAAAAGGCAAAGGATCTGACGGCGCGCCATGTTCAGCTGCTGCAGGAGCTGTTTTCGCTCCAGACCGGCCGGGAACTCATGCTGCCGTATCATGTACTTGCCAGACGTACCTATGAGGGCGTGGAGCTTTTTCGGGAGTCTGGAAATCACGAGAAGAAGGAACAACCGTTTTCCGGCGGCATGGTACGGATGGAGATCCTGGAGCAATTTGACCGATCGGAAATTTCGAAAAAGAAGTATACGAAATGGTTTGATTATGATAAAATAGAACATAATGTGCAGATTCGGGGACGGCAGGCCGGCGATTTTCTGGTGATAGATGAAGCCGGACACCGTCAAAAATTAAAAAAATATCTGGTAAATGAAAAAATCCCGGGATCCCGGCGTGAAAACCTGCTGCTTTTAGCAGACGGCTCCCATGTCATGTGGATCATTGGACACCGGATCAGCGATCACTACAAGGTGGATGAACATACAAAACGAGTGTTAAAAGTACAATATGATGGAGGAAAAGAAGATGAGTGAGAGAATTCGGGAACTGATTTCAGAAGAAGCTGTGGCTAAGAAGATTGCCGAAATGGGCGCGCAGATCAGCAAGGACTACGAAGGAGACAGTGTGTATCTTTTGTGTATTTTAAAGGGCGGTGTCTTCTTTACAACGGAGCTGGCAAAGCACATTACGGTTCCGGTAAACATTGACTTTATGTCCGTTTCCAGCTATGGCGGAGAGACAACTTCTTCGGGCATTGTTCGTATCGTCAAAGATCTGGATACTCCGATCGAGGGCAAGAACGTGCTGATCGCGGAGGATATCATCGACACCGGCCGTACGCTTGCATACCTGATGGAGCATTTAAAGCAGCGGAAGCCCAAGTCCTTAAAGCTGTGCACACTGCTTGACAAGCCGGAGCGTCGTGTGAGTGATGTAAAGGTAGACTATACGGGATTTGAGATCCCGGATGAGTTCGTTGTGGGCTACGGACTGGATTATGATCAGAGATACAGAAATCTTCCCTACGTTGGTGTGATCGAGTTTGATTAACAGACGTCCGGAAGCGAAGGAGGTTTATTTTGAAACGAAATTATCGAGGAGCCGTGCTATACATTGTGTTGATCCTCGCAGTGATCTTTCTGTGGTTTTTCTTCGGATCAAACAGCGGCAGCACCAGTGACTATAATATATCCCTTTTTGAGCAGGATCTGGCAGCGTCAAAGATCGCGGCGGTGGATGTGGCGCCGAGCCGCGACATTCCAACCGGAAGCGTGACGGCTGTCTTATCGGATTCTACGCAGAAAAGCTTTTATGTGTTTGACACACAGAGTGTGATCGATCTGATGGAGGAATACCATTTTACGAACTATTCCATGCGGAAGGTTCCCTCCGAGAGCTGGCTGACATCGCTGCTTCCCCTGCTTTTGGTGTTTGCAGCCATGTTCATCCTCTTTACGATCATGAACAACCAGGCAGGCGGCGGTGGAAATGCCCAGATGATGAATTTTGGCAAGAGCCGTGCCAAAATGTCTGTGGACAGCGATAAAAAGATTGGATTTGCCAATGTTGCAGGTCTGCAGGAAGAAAAAGAAGAGCTGGAGGAGATCGTGGATTTTCTGCGTGAGCCCGGCAAGTACACAAAGCTTGGCGCGCGTATTCCGAAGGGCGTTCTTCTCGTGGGTCCTCCCGGAACCGGAAAAACGCTGCTGGCAAAGGCGGTGGCAGGAGAAGCCGGTGTGCCGTTCTTCAGCATTTCCGGATCTGATTTTGTGGAGATGTTCGTGGGCGTGGGAGCTTCCCGTGTGCGGGATCTGTTTGAGGATGCGAAGAAAAACGCGCCCTGCATCGTGTTTATTGATGAGATCGATGCAGTTGCAAGACGCCGAGGAACCGGAATGGGCGGCGGACATGACGAGCGCGAGCAGACGCTGAACCAGCTGCTTGTGGAGATGGACGGCTTTGGCGTCAATGAGGGCATCATCGTGATGGCTGCTACGAACCGTGTGGATATCTTAGATCCTGCGATCATGCGTCCCGGACGTTTTGACCGGAAGGTGACGGTTGGAAGACCGGATGTGGCAGGAAGAACGGAAATCTTAAAGGTGCATGCGAAGAACAAGCCGCTGGCTGAGGATGTGGATCTGGAGCAGATCGCACAGACAACGGCAGGTTTTACCGGCGCAGACCTGGAAAATCTGCTGAATGAGTCAGCGATCCTCGCGGCAAAGAAAAACCGCGCGTTTCTGATACAGGAGGATATCCGTCAGGCGTTTGTCAAGGTCGGTATCGGTGCTGAGAAAAAGAGCAAGATCATTTCCGAGAAGGAAAAACGCATCACGGCATTTCATGAGGCAGGTCATGCGATCCTGTTCCACGTGCTGCCGGATGTGGGACCGGTCTATACGGTTTCCATCATTCCCACCGGAAGCGGCGCGGCGGGCTATACGATGCCCTTGCCGGAAAAGGATGAGATGTTCAATTCCAAAAAGAAGATGCTGCAGGAGATCATTGTGGATCTCGGCGGCCGTGTGGCGGAGGAGCTGGTGTTTGATGACATTACCACCGGTGCGTCACAGGATATCAAGCAGGCAACTGCGATGGCAAAAGCAATGGTCACAAAATATGGTATGTCAGAGCGCGTGGGCCTGATCAACTATGACAACGATGAGGATGAAGTGTTCATTGGTCGTGATCTTGCACATACAAGAGGCTATGGCGAGCACGTGGCAAGCTCCATCGACGAGGAGATCAAGCGGATCATTGATGAGTGTTATCTGAAGGCAAAGGAGATCATCACACAGCACAGAAACGTGCTGGATGCCTGTGCAGAGCTCTTGATCCAGAAGGAAAAGATCACCAGAGATGAGTTTGAAGCGCTGTTTGAAGAATAAACATGAAAATTGGCTGTCACACAACACATGCCCGGTTTTAAGGCATGTGTTGTGCAATTTGGAGAGGGAATTTGTCGAGATACGTGGAAAGGTGTCGTAAAAATGCACAAAAACAAATGGAGAAAATTGTGAACTTTGTGCACACTTCAAATGGGGTTCATGCTATTATAATTAACGTAAAAACCCCCCAATACATTATATGGTTTTTGCTACACCCCATAGTAAAAATACCTTCTCCTAAAAAGACAGTGACTCCCCAGTCCTGTCTTTTTTACTATGTGTAACAGTTCAGAGCCAAGGCAATTTCTGTGGAAATCACGAGTCAAGCTTGCTTGAACGAGTTGATTTGTGCAGAAATTTCTTTGGCGTGAGCCAATCATGAGCAAAAGGAAAGCTGCGAAGCAGCGATTTTGCGAATGGCTCTGAACTGTTATACATAGTTGTTAAGATGAGAAGTGAAATGGAGAAATATGTTATGAAAGAATATTCCGCCTATGAGATGAACCGAAAGCTGCAGTACATGATGGAAATGCGCCCGGTCTTAAAGAAGAGAGGACTGTTTTCGGACGGTACGGCAGATTACCGGATCCCGGCAGAACCACAGGCCGGAGACACTGTGATCATCCGTTTCCGGGCTGCGATCAATAATGTAGATGTGGTCTGGCTTTGGAACGGCGACAAGCGTTATACGATGCGAAAGACGGAAACCGAAGACGAGTTTGATTATTTCAGTGTGCAGATCCCTCTTGGAAAAGAAAAGTTTTACTACTATTTTGAAGTGTGTACGGGACTGCTGCACTGCTATTATGACCGTTATGGCGTGACCACAGAGCACAGGTCACAGTATGAGTTCTGTATCCAGCCGGGCTTCCATACGCCGGACTGGGCAAAGGGAGCTGTGATGTATCAGATCCTGGTGGATCGCTTTTATAATGGAGATCCGACCAATGACGTGGAGGATGACGAGTACTTCTACATCCGTCACGGAAGCAGAAAGATGCAGGACTGGAATCAGGTTCCGTCCTCCTTCTCTGTGGCAGAATTCTATGGCGGGGATCTGGAGGGCGTGCGACAGAAGCTGGATTACCTAAAGGATCTGGGAGTTGAAGTCATTTATTTTAACCCGCTGTTCGTCTCTCCTTCGAATCATAAATATGATAGTCAGGACTATGACTATATTGATCCTCATTATGGAAAGATCGTATCCGATGGCGGTGACTGCCTGATGCATGGCGACCGGGACAACCGAAAGGCGACAAAATATCAGAAGCGTGTGACCGACATTGCAAATCTGGAGGCCAGTAACCGGCTCTTTATCCGTCTTGTGGAGGAAGCGCATGCCCGCGGCATCCGTGTCATCTTAGACGGTGTGTTCAACCACTGCGGATCCTTTCATAAGTGGATGGACCGTGAGGAGATCTACCGGCAGAATCCGGTATATGACAAGGGAGCCTACATAGACAGAGACAGCAGCTATCGCGATTTCTTCCGTTTCCAGGACCAGAACGCATGGCCCTATAATACCACCTACGAAGGCTGGTGGGGACATGATACGCTTCCGAAACTCAATTACGACGACTCCAAAGAGCTGTATCAATATATCCTTGAAATCGGGAAAAAATGGGTTTCAGCACCTTACAATGCAGATGGATGGCGGCTGGATGTTGCGGCTGATCTTGGCCACAGCGAAGAATTTAACCATCAGTTCTGGAAGGACTTCCGGCAGGCGGTAAAGAGCGCCAATTCCGATGCCATCATTTTGGCGGAGCATTACGGAGATGCCACCAGCTGGCTGCAGGGCGATCAGTGGGATACGATTATGAACTATAGTGCGTTTATGGAGCCCGTGACATGGTTTTTGACCGGAATGGAAAAGCACTCTGACAGCTTTGATCCGTCTCAGATCGGAAATGCGTCCAATTTTGAAGGTGCCATGAACCACTTTATGACGAATTTCCTCACACCTTCTCTGCAGTGCTCCATGAACCAGCTGTCAAACCATGACCATTCCCGTTTTCTTACAAGAACGAATCATCGTGTTGGACGCGCAGAGCAGCTGGGACCGGAAACAGCCGAGCTTGGAACAAGCAAGCCGGTACTGCGCGAGGCGGTTGTGATGCTGATGACATGGCCCGGTGCGCCTACCTTATATTATGGTGATGAAGCCGGACAGTATGGATTTACTGATCCTGACAACCGCAGGACTTATCCCTGGGATAACCCGGATCAGGAACTGATCCAATTCCATAAAGAAATGATCGCGATCCACAAGGAGCATCAGGCACTGCGCACCGGATCGCTCAAGATGCTGGGGTCAGATTACCAGTATCTTGCCTACGGTCGTTTCACCAGGGACGAGCAGTTTGTGATCCTCGTCAATAATGATGACCGGGCCCGCAGAGTAAAGCAGTCTGTCTGGGCGGCAGGCTTGCCGCAAAACTGCGAGATGAACCGATTGATGATCACATCGGATGAGGGATTTTCCTCCGTGCCGATCCGCTATCCGGTCAAGGAAGGCAAGCTCGAAGTACTTCTGCCCGCGCACTGCGCAGCAGTATTCAAGCGGGTGTAAGTGAGTTGCGCCTTCTCCAGCCTGGTTAATGCCCTCTGTTATGAAAACTTGCTATACGTTGCGGAAGATATCATTCAAAATGCGCGTGCTTCAATAAAGTAAAGAAAGTGTCGGTGGATGTGATTTCCGAACGTAAGACCCTCGAAAAGCGTCGGTACTTGGATTTTCCGAGTGATTTTATCACGATGGAAAATCCTTAGTATCCGCTACGCTTTTCGCGGAGCGAGAGTGTGTCTTACGTGGAAACACGTTCGCCGACACTTTGTAAATACGAAGCGGGCACGCGCAAAGTTACATGGAAATTGCCTTCTCCAGCCGTGGCTTGCCATAGTTTAAAATAACACTTGAAACTGCACACGCGATGTGCTATGATTCAAAAGTAAGCGGTTTTGTGACCGCACATGGATGGATTCCCGAGTGGCCAAAGGGGACAGACTGTAAATCTGCTGCAAATTGCTTCGGTGGTTCGAATCCACCTCCATCCATTTATAAATCATTTCGGACATGACATCCGGTTTTGCCACTGAGGGTTGCATTGCACCTGACGTGGCATTTTTTCTATGCAGAAGTGTTGAAGATAAATTGCAAAAGGAGAACGAACATGAAACAAACGATCAGAAAGAATATTACAGATACCCCTTATAGTCTGCACGATAGGGAAGTGAACGGTATGACTGTGGAAGGGAAAAAACTGACACTGAATTTTAACATGTAATAAGCAAGAATTCTCCCCCCTCTGCAGGTGGTGAGATGAATTGCAAAATAAATACAAGAGAACGCTTGTTCGATACGAAAAAATGTGATATACTATAGCCAAAGAACGAAGGTATTGGCTGATTGGTAATTTTGGTTAGGAGGAAAAGCATTGAACAAGGCATATAGATTCAGAATCTATCCGAATAAAGATCAGGCAGTCCTGCTGTCTAAAACAT
>JAQYOU010000111.1 GCA_028727105.1 bacterium | reverse complement strand
ATAGACTATGTGTACAATGGTGTCACATACACGCAGCAGACGAGGGATACGTCGTTGGGGTCAGACAAGACAATTACTTCATCTATACGGAAAGGTGTTGATGAGGGATGGAATACGACTGAAATTAATCCGTATCAAGGGAATCTGTTTGAGGTCTGGCCTACAGAACAAGACAAAATGCCGGCTGAAAGCGAAAGGACTGGCAGAGATCTGTCGGGAAATGGTCGGTATTTCATCGAAATGAATACCACAAATCCCGCTGCTTTGTATCAGGATCTGTCTACGCAAGGTGGAGATGTCATCAAATGGACACTGCAGCATTCAGCTAGAGCAAATCATGGATTTCAGGAACAAAGAATGTATGTGACGATTGGCGCACCGGAGATTGAGAACGGACAGATCGTTGCGGCAACCGGTGTGAAAGATCAGATCAATACGAACATTGTTGATGCCGGAAAGGCAGAATACAGATATGATCCTGATACGGAAACAGGTGTCGTCAGCGGATCTTCTGCTCGTGCTAATCCGGATGAATTAAAGGGATTGTCCGTAACCAGAGGCGATCGTACGTGGTGTACTGCAGCCGGTATCTATGTGGTTCCGGAAGGACAGGATGTGACGAGATTTGCCTTTTGTGCAGATGGATCATCGAAAAAGAACGGAGAAAGTAATACTCTTCTTTCCGGTGGTAATTTTCTGGATAATATCACCTTCTCCACGCTGATCGGAAGCCTGAAGGCAACCAAACAGAATGATGGAACTGTGAAGGTTACGGGATATTGGGGAGACAGCAATGCGGCAAAGAAATTGATCGTTGATTATGGGAATGACAAGACGGATAACGTAGATATGTCTCGCGTATGCGGTCAGTATTTTGAAATTACGATTCCGCCAGAAAAGATTAGTGACGCACAGAAGGTCGCTGTTTATCATGAGGATTACAGGACAGCGACGAAAGAAGTTCCGATCACACACAAACACGAATGGAAGTATACGGGTGGGAACACTGATTCCGGTGATGCAGACAAGATCTATGCATATTGTGCAAAGGTTGAGGGGGATTCTGGTAACAATACGCATGTCTGTGACTACAATAATGTATCTCAGAAGAAGGTATCTCTGACCCTTAACGCCCCTGATGCAGTCTACACCGGTGAAGCATACAAGGAAGCGTGGGTATCAAACTGGTCGATCACGGATATAGGTCTTGCTGAGAAACCGAAGATCACATATTATTGTTTGAATGATAACCATGTAGAAACGGAAACAGATGCATCCAACGGCGGAGCTGCATCTGTGGGTGCAGCACCAAAGAATGCAGGAACTTATAGAGCAAAGATTACTATCACGGACGGAACAAATCCCGGAACAACCGTTACGGCGATGAAAGATTTTGCTATCAGTCCATTAACCATTGATACGGTTGCCTTTAAAGAGCCGACAACGACTCCGGGAAGTTCGCAGGCTACTTCTTTGACAACAGCCACCAATGCGTATTATACCGGCACCATCAGTTGGGAACCTTCCGAGGGTACTTTTGGATATAACAAGTCCTATACGGCAACCGCTACCCTTAAATTGATAGATCCTGTCAACTGTAAGTTTGCGAATGATGTGACATGCGCAAACAGCGACTGGAACGTGCAAACGCTATCAGCTGACGGAAAACTGGTGCTGACGAAAACCTACACCACAGCAAAGGCAAAGATCACCTCAGTGACTGCACCGAATGTGACAACGCAGTTGACGGAATTTACAACCGAGGATAAACAGATTAAAGTGCTGCCTACAACGGTGGCAGTAGTGGTGCAGGACAATTCAAAGACTTCCATGGCAATCACCTGGCAGTTAAAGCCGGGGACAGCTTATTCGGGTGAGTCGGAGGCAGAGAATACGTTTGTGTGGACAGTGAACTCTGGTGAATATGCGAATTACGATACGAACGGGCAGACGCTGACCGGTGAAGTCACGATAAAGAATCCGGTACATACCCATGACTGGTCTTATGGGGCGCAGGGTAATCAGCTGACTGCATACTGCACCAAGGGTGGAACACAGGGATGTACCTATGACAGTGCTCATAAACTAACCCTCACACTTAATGCTTCCAACGCGACTTTTAGCGGAAGTGCTTACACCGGTGCATCTATTGCCACGGAGGGACAGAGTGCTTGGACAGCGGCGGGTCTTGCGATGCCGACGATTCAGTAT
>JAQYOU010000110.1 GCA_028727105.1 bacterium | reverse complement strand
AGCATGCACAAAAACATCAATACTGGGTGCTTATGGATTCATTATAAGGCAAAAATATGAAATTGTTAAGGTGCAAAGTGGAATTTAATCCCGCAAATTTGCTGGGTAGTCCACAACTGGAATTTAGTTTTTCATTTAAGTACGATGTGTGAACACACTGACAAAATACGGAAAGGAAGATCCGAATCATGGAACTATGCATTCAATCAGATCTGATGGAAAAACTGGCGATCCTAACGGATGCGGCGAAATATGATGTAGCCTGCACGTCCAGCGGTGTTGACCGCAAAGGGAAAGGACACGGCATGGGGAACTCTGTCGCCGCCGGCATCTGTCACAGCTTTGCCGGTGATGGCAGGTGCATTTCTTTATTAAAGATACTGATGACCAACCACTGCATCTACAATTGCACCTACTGCCAGAATAACTGCAACAACGACCTGCCGCGTGCCACATTTACGCCGGAGGAGATCTGCACGCTGGTCACACAGTTTTACCGGCGCAATTATATTGAAGGTCTGTTTTTAAGCTCCGGCATTATCGAGAGCCCGAATCACACGATGGAGCTGTTATTCCGGACCTTATATCTGCTCCGTACAAAATACGATTTTAACGGCTACATCCATGTAAAAGCGATTCCCGGCGCTGATCCGCGTCTCGTGGAACTGATCGGCTGTCTTGCGGATCGCATGAGTATCAATCTGGAGCTTCCCACGGCAGAAAGCCTGCGGGCGCTTGCTCCCTGCAAGAGCAGAAAAACGATCCTTACACCCATGCGCCAGATTCAAAACGGGATCCGGCTGGCAAAGGAGCTTCCCACCCATGAGCTCGCCCCACGCAACACGGCTCTTCCTCAGGTGGTGCGCCTTGCCAGCGGAGATCCCCACAAAAAGCGTTTTGTCCCCGCGGGTCAGAGCACCCAGATGATCATCGGAGCAACACCGGAAAGCGATTACCAGATCATAAAGGTAGCAGAAAGTCTGTATGACCGATTTGAGCTCAAGCGCGTGTTCTACTCCGCCTTTGTAAATGTGACCGGAAACAGTGCACTTCCCACTTTGCCCGGCGGACCGCCACTGCTGCGGGAACACCGTCTCTATCAGGCTGACTGGCTGTTGCGCTTTTACCACTTTCAGGCTGATGAGCTGTTATGTGAAGAACGCCCGGATTTTAACGTATGGCTGGATCCGAAATGTGACTGGGCACTGCGCCATCTGGAGCAATTTCCGGTTGAGATCAACCGCGCGCCCTACCAGACGCTTTTGCGCGTACCGGGCATCGGCTATCTGTCGGCCAGACGTATTGTTGCGGCAAGACGCAGCAATCGCCTGGACTTTGCAGACCTGAAAAAGATCGGTGTCGTCTTAAAGCGTGCCCTCTATTTCATCACCTGCAACGGACATACCATGTATCCCATCCGCATGGATGAGGACTATATCACAAGGCAGCTTCTATCGGATCAGACGCAGATCCCGAAAGAAGTAAGAAACGCAGGCTATGAGCAGCTGTCGCTGTTTGACACTGCATTTCTGGGAAAACATTCATTGATCTCCTAGAAACACATATATGATTCGTAACTGTTCCGCTCCAATCTGTTCTGAACAGTTGCTATGATTCTTATTTTTGCCAATTATTCAGAAAGGAAACGCCTGTCAGACATCTGACAGTAGATATCACATCATGTACACATATATTTGCGAAAACACGATCGACGGAATCCTCACGGGAGTATACAATGCATACGCAGACAAACATCCGCATCGGGAGGTCCATCTGACGATCCATGAACCGGAAAATCTTTCACTGTTTACCCAATACATATCCGTTGAAACAGATGCAGAAAAGGCCGCAAAGGTTGCCCGCACATTAAAATCCCGTTTTGGACAGGATTTTTATGAAACGATCTACCAGGCTGCCATGTCAGGCGATGTTCCCGGAAAGAGCACTATGGACAAGGCGGATGCCATCTATGAGACCGTTGCCCTTGCACTGGCTTCCGGTGACGGGACCAAAACATTGCTTTCCCTTGGGGAGCCCTGTGTGTTCCGCGTATTTGAGCTGTGCCGGGCCACCGGCCGCGAAGCCATGCACCTGCTCGGCTTCGTACGTTTTCAGGAACTGGAAAACGGGATCCTGTTTTCAGAGATCCATCCCAACCATCATGTACTTCCCATTTTGGGCGAGCATTTTTCCGACCGCCTCCCGGAAGAAAACTTCATGATCTATGATGCCAATCGAAAGCTGGCACTGCTCCACCCGGCGGGAGAACATTTCTTTCTTGCGGATGCCGATGCACTGGATCTCTCAGCCACAAAGCGTTTTTCGGCAGATGAAATACAATTTCAGGACTTATGGGTGACCTTCTTTCACAGTATCACCATTGATGCCAGAAAAAATCCAAAGCTCCAGTCCCAGATGATTCCGAAGCGTTTTCAGCGCGATACCGTGGAATTTCAGGCATCTGAACAAGCAGTTTCGTGAGTGTTCCGAACCTTTTGTTAGCACTCATCAAAAAAGAGTGCTAATTTTATGTTGACATTTGCCGCTTCCCGCGTTACACTATGTTCTAACGAGAAATCACAGCAGTAACTGTCAGACAAGCTTGTGCGCATTCCGCAGCAAGAACGCAGAGGCGTTCTTGATCTTCTGCTGTGATTCCATCCTACAAACAACGAACGAAAATGAGACAAGGAGTGATTCAAATGAGCAACAAGCATGGAAGTCTTTCCATTAACAGCGACAACATTTTTCCTATCATCAAAAAGTGGTTATATTCCGATCAGGATATTTTCTACCGCGAACTGGTAAGTAACGGTTGTGATGCCATCACAAAGCTAAAGAAGCTGGATATGATGGGCGAGTACGAATTACCTGCTGATTACAAGCCTCAGCTTCAGATCGTAGTTGATCCGGACAATAAGAAAGTAACCATTACCGATAACGGTCTTGGTATGACTGCTGATGAAGTAGAGGAATATATCAATCAGATCGCATTTTCCGGTGCCACCGATTTCATCGAAAAGTACAAGGACAAAGCAAATGAGGATCAGATCATCGGTCATTTCGGTTTAGGCTTCTATTCCGCATTCATGGTTGCCGACGAGGTACACATCGATACTCTTTCTTATAAGAAGGATGCATCTGCAGTCCACTGGGAGTGCGACGGCGGTACCGAGTTTGATATGACAGACGGAATCAAAGAAGAGGTGGGAACAACCATTACCCTGTTCTTAAACGAGGATTGTCTGGAGTATGCAAATGAATACCGCGCACGCGAGGTTTTGGAGAAGTACTGCTCCTTCATGCCTACGCCCATTTATCTGAGCAAGGCGAACGCACCCGAGGAATACGAAGAGATCGATCCCGCAGACAAACTGGATACGGATACAGTCATCGAAACGATCCATGAAGATGCCAAAACAGAAGAAAAAGAGAATGAAAATGGCGAAAAAGAGATCGTTGAGGTTACTCCTGCAAAGGATAAATTAAAGATTGTAAAGCGTCCCGTCGCATTGAATGATACAACTCCGCTGTGGGCAAAGAATCCGAACGATTGTACCGAAGAAGAGTACAAGGAGTTTTACCGCAATGTGTTCCATGATTACAAGGAGCCTCTGTTCTGGATCCATCTGAACATGGATTATCCTTTTAATCTGAAGGGTATCTTATACTTCCCGAAGATCAACACCGAATATGACTCCATTGAAGGTACGATCAAGCTGTATAATAACCAGGTATTTATCGCAGATAACATCAAGGAAGTCATTCCTGAATTCCTGATGCTCTTAAAGGGTGTTATCGACTGTCCGGATCTGCCGCTGAATGTTTCACGAAGCGCTCTGCAGAATGATGGTTTTGTAAAGAAGATCTCTGAATACATCACCAAGAAAGTAGCAGACAAGCTGATCGGTATGTGCAAGACGGAAAAGGAAAGCTACGAAAAATACTGGGATGATATCAGTCCTTTCATCAAATTCGGCTGCTTAAAGGATGAAAAGTTCTGTGATAAGATAAACGACTATATCCTGTTCAAGAACATTGATGACAAGTACCTCACCTTACCGGAGATCTTAAAGCCGGTTGAAGAAGAAAAAGCAGGGGAAGAACAGACTGACGAGACAGCTTCCGAGGAGACCACGGTTGAGGAAAACAAGGATGCCGAGGAGGAATACAAGGACGACCGCTCTGTCATCTACTATGTAACTGACAAGAATCAGCAGAGCCAGTATATCAACCTGTTCCGTGAGCAGGGCATGGATGCAGTCATCCTCGACCACAACATCGACAGCTCCTTTATCACCCAGTTAGAGCGCCGCAACGACAAATACAAATTCATGCGTATTGATGCCGATGTAACCGGTTCATTGACAGAAGAAACATCCGAGGATGAATTAAAGGATGCAGCAGAAACCTTAAAAGAGGTATTCACCAAGGCTCTGAACAATGATAAGCTCACCATCCAGGTTCAGAAGCTGAAAAACGCTGATACTCCTTCCATCATCACCTTATCCGAGGAAGGCAGACGTATGCAGGATATGATGAAGATGTACGCAATGGGCGGCATGGATGCTTCCATGTTCGGCGGTGATTACACGCTGACCCTGAACTACAACAATGCTTTGGTACAGTACATCTTAAACAACAAAGATTCCGAACATGTTCCGATGTTCTGTGAGCAGCTTTATGATCTGGCAATGATCAGCAACCAGCCTCTGCCTCCGGAAGCAATGACAAAATTCATGAAACGTTCCAACGATATCATGCTTTTGCTCACAAAATAATAAACAGCATAAAAAATGTGCGCCCCACAAGGCGCACATTTTTTATCCTTCATTACCCATATACTTCTCATAGATCACTTCAAAATCAGCAAAGGGATATTTTTCCATCTCTCGAATAGATATCCCTGTCCATATACCTTCATTTAATTTAGAATCCACGGTTTCCACAAAAGGGTCATACACCGACCGGAATGCCTCCTGCTTTCTCTCTTCTACAATATCCTGTTTGTGGATCTGTGTCTCTACTTCGTTGAACTTGTTATCACAGTAGAAAATATAACATCCCTGGTCCGTCCGGATCAGATCCGAAGTCTCTCCATTCTCCATGGAAAAAACGATATCCTCTGCCTCCTCCGGCAACACACCCCTTTGAAGCTTCATAGAGATCTCATCTGCCTCATTGTAATTTGCTGCAGCAGTAGAAAATTCTGTTCCCTGGTCCAGTTCCTCCTTTGCCTTCTTCGCCTGTGACTCATCGGAGGTAAAGATACGGCGCACCTCCATGATACGCGCTTCATCATCACTGACTTCCTCATTGACATCCATGACAAGACTGCGATACAGCTTATCTGCCAGCGCATACTTCTCATAAATATCTTCCAGATCCTCCTGTGTGATCGCAAGATAGGTCACTTCCTCATCCGAAAGTGACTTGAAACAGTCCTCTCCGGCCCACTGGGTAAGTTCCTTTTCCTCATCTGTAAGTGTAAGCCCCTGCTCATCTGCCAGGGCCGCCATACAGTAGATCTGCGTGACCTCATCCATAGTAATCTTTTTCACATACTGCTCAAATTTCTTTTGAACCTTCAGATCCTCGTTTTGTAAGAGATCTATGCCGTAGCTCTCGCCATGCAGGTTCATGTTGTTCATGAGCAACAGCTTCATCACCGGAAGTGAACACACCTTTCCGCCGATGGAAAACACTTCATCATCTGACATCCCCCGGCTGATCGTGACCACCTCTTTCCCAACCCGGCAGCCGCTGCTGCTGAGTAAAAGCACCGTTGCCACCGCTGCCGCAGCCAAACGATAACCTATTTTTTTCATCCTTCTCTCCCTAATCCTCGTTCTTTATCATCCGTCAATCATCACAAACCGGCCAAAATACTGCGGGCAACGGACAGACCATTTGCAGAAGCCTGCTGAAGCCCCCGGGTCACAGATGCGCCATCGCCGATCGCACGGAGACCCTTGATATTTGTTTCAAAATCACGATTGACAACTACCTTGTTGGAATAGAACTTCACTTCCACTCCATACATCAGCGTTTCCTCGCTGGCAATACCGGGTGTTACCTTGTCAAGCGCCTCGATCATCTCCTCGATATCTACCATGATACGATGCGGGAACACCAGCGAAAGATCACCGGGAACTGCATCTTTGAGTGTCGGGATCAGATTGTTCCGACACAGTCGTTCCTCTGTGGTACGCCTTCCGCGCTTAAAATCACCGTATGTCTGCACCATGATCTTGCCGTCACAGAGCATGTTTGATAACTGTGCGATCTGCTTGCCGTATTCGATGGGTGTCTTAAAGGGCTTTGTAAAATTCTTTGACACCAGCAGTGCAAAGTTCGTGTTATTTGTTTTCATGTCCTGAGATTTGTATGCATGACCGTTGACAACTGCCAGACCGTTGTCATAATACTCCGTCGCAACCTCTCCGGAAGGATTGGTACAGAAGGTACGCACCTTGTCATCAAAGGTAGGCGTATGGTAAACAAGCTTTGCCTCATACAGGTTCTTATTTAACAAATCCATAACCTCATCGCGAACCTCCACGCGCACGCCGATGTCCACGGTTCCAACTTCCGTCTCCACGCCGATCTCCTTGCACAGATGGGCAAACCAGTCTGCCCCCTCCCGGCCGACTGCAGAAACGATCTCATTCGCGTAGAGCTTCTCACCCTGATCGGTAACCACGCCCTTCGCAGCACCATCCTCAATGATGATCTCCTCCACCATCGTCTTGAATTTCATCTCCACGCCGCATTCCAGCAGGTGTGCCTGAAGCTTTGCATAGATCTTATAGCCCTCTTCCGTTCCCAGATGACGGATCGGACACTCGATCAGCTTCAGGTTCGCATTGATGGCCTTTCTGCGGATCTCGCGGATTTCTTTCTCTTTATCCACGCCGTAAACGCTTGTGTCTGCACCAAACTCCAGATAAATATCATCCGACTCCTTGATCAGCTTTGAAGCCGCCTCGTATCCCAGGATCTCCGGAAGTGTTCCGCCTACATCCGGTGAAAGCGAAAGCTTTCCGTCGGAAAATGCACCCGCGCCCGCAAAACCGGTAGTAATGCTGCAGGGCTGACAGCCCACGCACACCTTCGTCTGACGCTTCGGACACATGCGTTCCTCGATCCTGCGTCCTTTCTCGATCAATAAAACCTTCAGCTCCGGCTTCGTATGGATCAGTTCATACGCGCAGAAAATACCGGAGGGTCCTGCTCCAATAATGATCACATCATAATTACCCATGTTTCTTCTCCTTTTTCTCCTACACCTGTCATCGCTCACACTGTGAAGGTCACTCTAACCGTTCCGGTGCTCATTTCAAAATAGCACTACGCCTCCACGATCAGGTAGCGTCCGCCCGGAAGCGCAAATACCTCCGGCTGCTCCAAAAGCTCCTCCAAAGACATCCCGCAAAGATCAATGCCTTCCTCTTCGAAATACTGTTTTACCTCTTTTTTATTTTTACAAGGGATCGCCATGCAATCCTCTAAAAAATACTCAGCCTCCTCCAGTGTCTCAGCAACGGGCTCCGGAAAAAGCTGCAGCTGGTCATCTAAAAATACCTGCAGATCCTGCTCACTGAATGTACTCATCTGTTATCCTCCTGTAGTTCAAAGAATATCGGTAACTGTTCAGTTCCTTCACAGTTCCGATGCGAAGATCGTATTCTATTCTCTTTCATCTTAGCGGAAAAAGCTGCAAATAGCAATGACAAAATCTTGAAACAAGCGACCCGTTTTTATTCTGCCAAATCCGGGATCGCCTTTTGCTCAGATCAATTGAAGCGCCTTCATCTCATGATAGAGACGGGCAATCGGAAGTCCTACCACATTGTTGTAATCCCCGTCGATCCCCTTTACATAAATCGCAGCATCGCTTTGGATCCCGTAGCCGCCCGCCTTGTCAAGACCATCTGAGCGATCTGCATACAGGCGGATCTCCTCCTCACTCATCGGATAAAAATGCACCTTCGTGCACTCTGCAAAATGATGACAACCGGTTCCCTCATTCGTATCATAATAGAATGCAACACCTGTATACACTTCATGGGAACGGCCTTGCAGACGTCGGATCATCTGTGCCATTTCCGCCCGGTCCTTCGGCTTACCCAGGATCTCATCATCACAGACAACCACCGTGTCTGCTCCGATCACTACCAGATCTGCCTCACCGGTATGTTGTGCTGCGATCTCCTTTGCTTTTTCCACAGCGAGGTTTTGAACAATCTCCCTTGGATCCGCTCCCGATACCACCTCTTCGCCCACCGCCGGCTCAATCTGAAACGAAATCCCCAGTTTTCCCAATAATTCGCGTCGTCGCGGCGATTGTGATGCCAATATATAGTTCATTCTATGCTCTCCTTTTTTACTTCGAAATATTGGTCAATTGCGAAACTATTTATGTCATCTTTGGGGTCATGCGAACACATGTATGGATGAGTTTCGCAATTGCCTATTCTATAATTGAATGATTTCCTGCAATTTGAAGGAGTAGATCAGCTTCTCCTTCACCGGCTTTCCGGTGGCGGAAGCAAGCGCTTTTGCATACAGATCCATCTGGGTCTGGTAACGATCCAGCAGCTGCTTTGCCTCCTTGACGGAATCCGTCTTATAGTCCAAAAGCACCAGTCCGTCCGCCTCTTCAAAATAAAGGTCAATGATACCCTGCACCAGCACCAGCTCTTTGCTGCAGATCGACGGATCCGTTTCATCTGCCGGAAGTCCCATCACGAAGGGCTGCTCCCGATACAGCGTTTCATTCTTATGCGCCTGCATAATTCTATGTCCAAGCCCGGTCTCCAGAAAATGCCATATCTGCTCAACATTTACAAGCTTCGCTGCATCCACAGAGATCCGCTCCTTGTCACAAAGCTCCTTCAGCTGTCGCTTCAATTCATCCACGGAACAGTTCTCCAAAAGTGCACCGTAATCCAGACACTCCATCATGCGATGCATCGCTGTACCCCGAAGGGCTCCCTGATGGGGTGCATCGGATGCAATATCTCCCGGTTCTCTGGCAAAGAGCGGCACATAGGTATCCGCTTTTTCCTCCCGTGCGTACCAGGCAAGTGCCTCCTCATCTCCCGGTTCCAGGATCATATTCCTGTGCTTTAATTCCGACACGGAGATCTTCGTCCGAAGTGTCACTTCCTCTTCATAAGGATAGTTCGTCTGCAGCCGCTCGTTGATCCTTTCATACAGCTCTTCATCCACTTCTTCCACTGCTTCCAGCAGCTGACCGGCTTCGCTTAGCTGTTCTGCCTCTGTAAGCTGCTCCATCAAAGAAAAATCCCCTGCCGAATAGGTCTCGATCGTCAGGTGCTCCGGATGCCTGTATGCGCCCGGCATGATCCAGTCCAGATAACATCCGGCCTCGCGGCGATCCAAAAAGGATGCATCCTGTTCTGCCTGCAGCTCATAATGAAGCAGTGCTTCCTCCGGGTCCTTGATCGTTCCGGTCAGGATCAGCTGCTCCTTCGCCCGCGTCAATGCCACATACAGCACACGCAGCTCTTCACCGATATTATCCCCGGCAATACGGGAAGCGATCATCTCCCGCAAAAGTGTGGTGCGCTTTCTATGCTTTTTTCCTTCCACGCAGGACAGCCCTACGCCGTAGGTGCTGTCCAGGATCATTGCATCCGTGCTGTCCTTTTTGTTGAACCTTCTGCCCAGTCCACTCACAAACACGACGGGAAATTCCAAGCCCTTGCTCTTATGGATACTCATAATGCGTACTACATTCGCATGCTCCTGCGTCACATCGGCTTCTCCGAAATCCACCTCATACTTCTGCAGCTGTCCCATGTACCGGATAAAAGAGAACAGCCCCTTATAGCTGGTGCGTTCAAAAGCAACCGCCTGCTGCAAAAGCATCTCCACATTTGCCAGCCGCTTTTCTCCTGCCGGAAGCGCCCGTACATAATTCAGATAACCGCTCTCGCGCAGGATCTGATCCAACAGCTCATGAACCGATGTGTGGCGGGCGCGGACGCGGTAGTCAGAAAGTGTTTCCAAAAAAGACACGCATTTGCCTCGCAAGGCCTCCTCGGTCCCGTTCTCACTGTAATCTGTCACATGCTCATAAAAAAACGCATGCTCGCCCTGCGTCCGGAGCTTTGCCAGCTCTTCATTGGAAAAATGAAAAAAGGGACTGACAAGCACTGCTGCCAGCGGGATATCCTGAAGCGGATTGTCGATCACGTGGCAGAGGCTTAACACCGTCTGTACCTCAGAAGTACCAAAATAGCCGCTCACAGACATGCGGTGCGACGGGATCCCCCGTGCCGAAAGCTGCTCTGCCAGCTCATCTCCCCAGGAACCCGGCGAGCGGAGCAGGATCACGATATCTGAGAATTCCACCGGCCGAAAGCCCCCTGCTCCGTCAGAAATACGCTGCTGTTTTTTCACACGACAGATCTCCTCTGCGATCATCGCCGCTTCCAAAGCCTTCGCATTGTCCATACCGTTTTCATCCAGCCCCTGCGCGTCACTGTCCGCTAACAGGATCCGCGTCCGGTATGCATCCTTTTCCTCAGGCTCCGGAAAAACCGCGCCCGGATAAAGGGCCGCTGCGTCATCATATTCCACATCCCCCACATCACGCTTCATGATGCGGTAGAACAGATCGTTCACGCTGGAAAGCACCTGCGGACGGCTGCGGAAATTTTTCGTCAGGCAGATCTTCTGGCTGGGGGATTCCTCCGTGGTAAACTGATGGTACTTATCCATAAACAGCTCCGGTCTTGCCAGACGAAAACGGTAAATACTCTGCTTCACATCCCCCACCATAAACCGGTTATTTCTGCCATTGCCGCCGGAAACTGCAGATAGTATCGCTTCCTGCACATAGTTGGAATCCTGATACTCATCGATCATAACCTCTTCAAACAGCGCCTGAAACTCGCGCGCCACCTCCGTGGGCTCCTTGGTCTCTTCATCCACCAGTATCCGAAGCGCCATATGCTCCACATCCGAAAAATCCAAAAGGCTTCGTTCTTCTTTCTTTTTTCTGTATGCATTTGAATAATCCAGTGTCAGCCGTGACAGAACGCGCACCGACTGTCCAAGGGACAACAGATCCTGCAGCTGTGTGCAAAGCGGACGTGTAAAATACTTCTTATAAAGCTTTTGCAGCTCCTCCTTCACCTGATTGCGCAAGGACTTCACCAGCTCCTGCGCGGCCTTATCGCCATCAAAGCCCCGGCGGACCGCCAGGCGCCCGAAGTCTACCTTGGCAATGTCAAGTCCAAGGGCATCGTAATCCGTGATCTCATCCATCCCCTCCAGCTGCTCCAGCACACGTTCCACATTGTCCAGATACATATCCGGCCCGTCCGGCTCCAGGCAGAGCTTCTTTGCAAGGAGCATCCGGTCCCGCTCTCCGCCGATCACTGCATGCAGATATTCCATCAGCTTCTGCAGCCAGCTTTCGGGCTTTGCCAGTGCTTCCTTCGTCAGCGCCTCCGCACGGTAGATATCCGGGATCTGTGCCAGCCACTCATCCGGCCACGGATAGCTGGTGGAATAATCATAAAGCCGACGTACCATCTGCGCGATATTTGCATCGTTCTTTGCACTTGCATAATCATCTGCAAAAGCAATAAATTCCGGATCCCCTGCTTCATACCACCGCTCTAACACCTCCTCCAGAACATCCTCTGAAAGCAATGAGAGCTCTCCCGGGTCCCCCACGCGAAATCCCGGCTCCAGACCGATACACTGGAAATAATTCTTCACCACATACAGACAAAAGCTGTCGATGGTTGTGATCTGGGCGTGGTGCACCAGCGTATGCTGACGGTGGAGAAAGGCCTTGTCCGTTTCCTCTGCCTGATTCATCCGCTCCTCGATGGCCTTCGCCACGCGCTCGCGCATCTCTGCCGCTGCTGCCTTTGTAAAGGTTACCACCAAAAGATGATCGATATCCACCGGATGCTCCTGATCCAGCACTTTTTTTATGATGCGTTCTACAAGCACCGCTGTTTTTCCGCTTCCGGCCGCTGCACTTACAAGCAGATTCCGGTCGCGAAGATCAATGACCTGCTGCTGTTCTGTTGTCCATGTGACTCCCATCTGCTAACGCACCTCCTTCCACTGTACATCATCCGGCGTTCCAAAATGCGGTTCCTTTTCCTGATCCAATGCTGTCTTTTCTTCCGAAAGCTCCCTCTCCATCGCCTCAAAGATTTCATCCTCCGACCGCATCTGCCTGAGCTTTCTGTAACGGCAGCCATCCATGCGCTCATCAAATCCGCAGATGCTGCGAAATCCGCACCAGGTGCAGGCAGTGCTGCCCTTCAGCTCGTAAGGATTCACCGAGATCTCTCCCGCCAGCATCCGTTTTCCCAGATCCTCGATCACATGGTTGACATAAGTACTGATCTGATGAAACCGTTCTGTGGAATAGACCTTTGACGTCTTGGACCATTCACCACTTTTTGTACGGCTTACTGGAATGACATCCGATCTGTCCGTAAAGCTTTCATCCATGGCACGGATCACCTTCGGATCATCGTTGACGATCCCATCCAGCCGGAGCTTTTCGAACACGCTCTGCCAAATGTCCGCCTCACTGACCTCTCCCTCCGTCTCGATCACAGGCTCATCCACATGGTAATAAAAGATCCCCGCAGGAAGTATGTCACCCGTATGCGGTCGTTTCTTTAATAGTTCCATCGCCGCATTCAGATAGACCACCAGCTGAAGCTGAAGTCCATGGTACATGGATAACAGCGAAAACGTCGTCTGCCCGGATTTGTAGTCTATGATCTTAACATAGGTATCCGTTCCGTCATCCATCGTATCCACGCGGTCGATCCGTCCGCGCAGCCGCATCTTTTCATCCTCACTCAGTTCAAATTCCGTCACATCCAGACTTCCTGCCATACCAAAACCAAGCTCATAATCTGCCGGCAGAAACGTTCCCTTTCGTACCTGTCTGGTGAGCGTATCCACCGTCTGGTGCAATAAAGCTTCCATACGTGTCGTCAGGTAACGGTTCTTTGCGGAAGTAAACAGTGCATCATTACGGCTCTGATCCAGGGCCATCTGCATAGCTTCTCTTCCCAGCGCTCTTTGCATCTCTTCCGGCACCGAAAACCAGTCGTATGCACTCTTTGCCAGCCCTCTTGCATAGTGCTCTAATGCCGTATGCACAAGATTTCCGAAGTCCACTGCCTCAAAGGTATGCTCCTCACGTGGACGCAGCCTCAGACCATAGGTCAGAAAATGCTCATAGGCGCAGGCAGCAAACCGTTCCAGACGGGTCACACTGTTTTCCAGCACGCTTCCGTACAGAAGATGACTCACCTCTTTGGACAACGGTTCCTGATGGAAACGGTAAAATGCCGCCGAAAGCAGCCGGCTCAGCTGTTCCTTTCGTTCCGGAGCCTTTTCATACCATGCAAATAATGCCTTCCACTCTTCCGAAGCTTCCCCGCGTTTTGCCGCGTCAAAGCCCTCCGTCAGATAGCGAAGCGCTGCACCGGGAGCTTCCATCCGTTCCATCGGTGAGACCACCGTGCCATCCTCCGGCTCCAGTCCCGGAAACAGCCGGCGGATCATCCCGATCAGGTAAGACGGCCGTCTGGAGGCACCGTCCGCTCCGCAGCCTGCATAAGTCAGGTACAACCGTTCCGACGGCTTGGTCATATTCAGATACAGATAAAAACGCTGGATAAATGCACGCTCGCGGGAGGTGGGCGCCAGCTCATAATCAGCCTCCGCCAGCATCTGCCGCTCCAGCTGGCTTAAGATGCCGCCCTCTGTACTGATCCTTGGGATCACACCGTCATTGACACCAAGAAAAAACAGCACGCGCACATTTTCCAGACGCGTGCGCTCGATATCACCGATCAGCACCTGATCAAAGCCCGGCGGGATCACCGCTACCTTGGCCGCTTCCATCCCCGCCTCCAACACATCCGTATATTCCTCCAGGGAAAGAATCTCGTCTCCGAGAAGCCCCGCCAGCTTATCAAACAGATCCATCAGGATCCTCCAGATGCGCCCGTCTGTTTCACCCTGTTCCAAATGAAATGCCCGCATGACATCATAAAGCGCACGGGTGCGCAAAAACACCGTAGCCTCCGGATCCGTCATGACATCCAGAAAGGGATCCAGCGCCTCCATCAGCTGACCGCGCTTTTCGTTCAGCGCCGCAAGTTCCTCTGCATCCATCCAGTCCGGGCAGCGCACCCACAGCCGGTCCCAGCTGCTTCGCCCGCAGATCCCGTAAGCAAGCACATAGTTTTCCAAAAGATCTGCCTGCGCTGTCTCTATGGGCAAAAGTCCGGATTTCAGCACACGCATCACGCTGTCATAGGTAAAGTCACGCTTTGCCATCTCCAACAGACCGCGCACACACTCAATGAGCGGGTGGAACAGGATCGGATTCGTCTGATCCAAAAAGTACGGGATCTCATATTCCGAAAACACCTGCTGCACATAGGATGCATACATTTCCACATCACCGGAAACGATGGCGATGTCCTGATAGCGATAGCCCTCGCGCACCAGACGACGGATCTCTCCGGCGGCAAAGCGAAGCTCCTCCACCGGCTTGGGGAATCCCACGATCCGCAGCTGCTTCTGATCCTTCAGCTCTCCGGTGTAACGGGTCTGCCCGGTCCGGAACAGATTCTGCTCCAGATGATATAACAGCGGAGCCTTCGCAAAACGGCACCTTCCGCCCTCCGAAAGGATCACCGGATCAGCCAGCGCAACACCCGTCTCTTTGGCCACGCGAAGTAGCATCCGGATCGTCTTTTTTGACAGATAAAACAGCTGCTCCACCTGACATTCACCGTAAAGCTCCTCCTTCGCATCAATGGTCAGCGCCACGTAGCTGTCAGCTGCCACCGGGAGCACCGCCTGCAAAAAAGTCTGCTGAACCGGGGTAAAGCCTGTAAAGCCGTCAAACACCAGCACAGCCTTCGAAAAAAGAGCTGACTCCGGCACCAGTGCAGCCATATATTCCACCACTTCCTCCGCCAGCAGATAGTCACCCTCTATTTCCTTTAAAAACGCCTCATACAAAAGCCGGATATCCGAAAGCTTCGCTGCGAGAAGGGGCGAGGCGGAAGCCTTCTGTGCCATCTCATCCAGCATATCCGGATCGATCCGGTACTGGGCCAGCTCTGTCAGAAAGGATTTGATCTCATCGATGTAGCCCATCTTATGCAGACTTCCCTGCAACACCGTAAGCTTTGGCTCCAGCTCCCCGGCCAGCTTCTGCAGGATCAGATTCTTCCCGGTATCCTCCAGCACCTTTAACGTATTTTTTCCCAGCTCCTCAAAGACGCGGTAGGCCAGCCGCTTAAAGCTTAGCACATCCACATTCAGGATCGCATGATCCTTCTGACGGCGCACAAACTCCCGCTGCGTAGCCATTGTAAACTGTTCCGGGACGATCACATAATAAGTAAGCTTTGGATGCTTTGCCGCCTCAGCCAGGATATGCTCATATAAATAGTGTGATTTTCCCGCACCGGAATTACCCAGTATCAGATGTAATGCCATAATTTACTCCTTTGATCTGTTATTTGAAGCCTTGGGCAGCGCCCGGATCACTCGCTGCGCAGCGCATCGATGGGATTTAATCGTGCCGCCCGCTTTGCAGGCATATATCCGAACAGCAGGCCAATGCCCGCAGACACACCAAAGGCGATGGCAATCGCCTTTCCTGACGGCGCGCAGCTCACGCCGATGGCATTTCCCAAAACGGTTGTCGCAACCCCGCCGATGACGATCCCGATGCCGCCTCCGATAGTAGAAAGCACCGCCGCCTCGATCACAAACTGTTTTAAAATGTCCCTCTGCTTGGCACCCAGGGATTTGCGGATACCGATCTCCCGCGTACGCTCGCTGACGGATACCAGCATAATGTTCATGATGCCGATGCCCGCCACCAGAAGCGAAATACCTGCGATGCCCACAAGGATCTTCTCCATAACTCCTATCATATCATCCATGATGTCCAATAAACTGGCCATGTTCGTCACCATGTAGCAGTCTTTATCATGATAAAAATCGTACAGAAAGTCCTCGAGCTCCTGCTGCGCCTGTGTGGATCTCTCAGGATCCTTCATTTTCAATGTATAGCCCATCGGACTGGCGCTTCCCGCCGCACGGCTGATCAGTGTGTAAGGCGCATAAATGCAGTCGTCCGCTGAGTACTTTGAGGAATCTCCTTTTTCCTTCAGCAGACCGATGACCGTATAGGTGTCCGCGCCGATCTTGATGCGCTTTCCCACCGGATCCGCGCCGTCAAACAGCTCGTTGCACACGTAGGTACCAAGCACGCACACCTTGCTGCGGGAAAGCATATCCGCATAGGCCAAAAACCGGCCGCTCTGCATGGTGAGCCCCTGGATCTGCGCATAGCTTTCGCTCACACCGGAGATCGTTTCATTTTTCATCGTCCGATCACCGGAACGAACCGCTGTCTGCAGGGAAGAGGACGGAGAAAGATCCATAAATTCCCCCTCGTGGGTATCCACAAACTCATACATTTGCTTATCCGATAGAACCTTCGAACCCTTCCCCATCAGGTTGACCGTGATGGTGTCCGCACCCATATCGGAAAATGATCCCATGGTATAACCGATCATTCCGTCCATCAGCGAGA
Organism: bacterium; assembly: GCA_028727105.1. Lineage (GTDB taxonomy): Bacteria > Bacillota > Clostridia > Lachnospirales > Lachnospiraceae > W0P33-017. The sequence goes on along the minus strand of JAQYOU010000110.1, from coordinate 7,371 downwards.
TCATGGCGATCACCGCACCAACGCCAATGATCATGCCAAGCATCGTTAAAAATGCCCGCATTTTATTGCTGACCAGACTGGAAAATGCCATAAAAAATGCCTGTGAAGTTTTCATTTTCCGTTTATCCTCTCCTTGTATTGCTCTGACGTACCGTCAAAGATCACCTTGCCGTCATGGATTTGGATCACCCGCTTCGCCTCCACGGCGATAGAGTTGTCATGGGTGATGATGATGATCGTGTTGCCCTCCGCATTCAGCTCCTTCAAAAAGTTTAACACATCCCGGCTGGTTCTGGAGTCCAGTGCGCCGGTGGGTTCATCCGCAAGAATGAGTGACGGCCTTCCCGCCAGCGCCCGGGCGATGGACACACGCTGCTGCTGTCCGCCGGAAAGCTGATTCGGATATTTTTTCCACACATCTCCCAGACCAACCTTTTCCAGAGAGGCCAGCGCCCGCTCTCTCCGGTCTGCATCGCCGACTCCCGCATAGAGAAGCGGCAGCTCTACATTTTTCAGCAGGTTCATCTTTGGAAGCAGATTGTACTGCTGAAAAATGAACCCGATCTGCTTATTGCGGATCTCAGCCAGCTCATTGTCCGTCATGGAACCAACGTCCACGCCTCCCAGATAATATTTGCCCTCCGTAGGCACATCCAGTGCCCCAATGATATTCATGATCGTAGACTTTCCGCTGCCGGATTTTCCCACGATCGCCACCATCTCTCCGCTGTCGATGGCAAATGAAATACCGTCATTGGCCCGTACCTCCACGTCCCCCATACGGTAGATCTTGTAAATATCCTGCAGCTCGATCAGGTGTGTTTGTGTCGTTCTGTCCTCTGCCATATGCGCTCCCTCATTGATCACTCATCTGCTTCCTCAGGCGGCTGGCCCGGTCCCATCATGAGACTGTACATATCCGTCAGCTCCGCCCGCGGCACATAGACTTCATCCTGCTCCGTCAGTCCGGAAAGGATCTGCACATAAGAATCACTGCTGACGCCCACCTCTACCGTCACTTCGTGGAAGCCTGCCGGAACGCCTGCGGCGACCGCATCCGCATCCGTCTCCACACCTTCCTCGTTTTTCACGTAAACGATGTTTCCGCGCATCAGTGCATCCACCGGGACGCACATCGCACCCTTCACTTCCTCCAAAACGATGGTCGCAGATACATTCATGCCCGGCAAAAGCGCTCCGACCTCATCCATCTCCACCGTCACCGGATATTCCGTGACACCGCCGGTGGTGATGGCCTCCAGGCTGATGTTTGTGATATGACCGGTCATTGTGACCTCCTCCAGCGCATCTGCCGTCACCTGCACCTCCTGACCGACAAAGATCTTTAATACATCCAGCTCGTCAACCTTCATCTGGAACTTCACCTTTGAGAGGTCATAGATCACAGCCAGGGGATTTGCGTAGGCGGCATTGATGTTGTCGCCCTCCTTGGCATTTTTCGTGATAACGGTTCCGGAAATAGGTGCCGTAATACTATAGTCATCCAGACTTTTTTGTGCACTGGAAAGCTGATTCTGGGCGCTCTCCACAGAAAGCTCGGCACTTTTGACGCTGTCGCCTACGGTCGCATCCTTAAGGACAAGATAGGTATCGCCCTTGTGCACATAGCTTCCCTCCTTAAGGTTTAGCGTTTCGATCGTACCGCTGCCATCCGCAAGGATCGTTCCCTCCGATCTCACTGTAAAGGTTCCCTCGCTGTTGCAGTCCACGCCGCCAATGCTGGCCGTTCCGCTCATTCCTGTCGAGATCGCACCGGGGTTTGGAACCTCAATGGTCACGTAGGTGACAACCATGTTTCCCTCCAGCGTCTCCGTATTCGATGCGATCGCTGTCACCGTTCCCTTCAGCCGTTCGCCGTCATCCCCCACATAGACACTGGCACGGTTCCCGATCCATGAGCGGCTTACTTCGCCTGCATTGAAGGGAACCTCCAGCGTCATGATCGTGTTATCGTAAATATCGGCAACCTTGGTTCCCACACTGATCTTGTCACCGGCTGCAACGTAAAGCTTTTTCACGTAGCCTTCTTCCCCGCTTGTCAGGGACAGATTATCCGTGCTTTGCGTTCTGGCATCCACCGCATCCTCATAGCTTTGCTTTGCCTGTCTGACGCCGAGTTCAGCGGACTTCACCGCATCCTGTGCACTTTCGGTAGAAAACTGGTACAACAGCTGCCCCTTTTCCACGATATCACCCACCTCAAAGGGTGCTTCCGTGATCTCCCCCTGCACCATGGATGTGATCGCATACTGGTCGTTGGGTGAGACCGTCCCGGTTCCCGTCAGCGTTTTTTGCAGATCCTGCACACTGGGTTTTTCGGTCTGATAGAGTCCCTGCATCATCTCGTTTGCCTTATTGCCGATCACCTTTGGCAGAACTACAAAGATCACAACCGCCAGGATCACCAGCAGGATCAGCCCTTTTTTATGCTTTTTCAAAAAAGTCAGTATTTTATCTTTCATATTTGCTTCCTTCCTGATTTCGCCTGCACCGGCATCCTATTCGCTCCTATTTTGCCTTTGCGACGATCACGCGGACTCTGCCGCCGGTGGTTCCGTCAAAGTAGGCCGTCAGCTCATAATTGCCAAGGCTCATCACCTTTGACAGCTCAGTCTCATAGTAGCCGGAGCCTTTCTTTAAATAAACACCCACATCGTCTGCAAGCGTATAGGCATTTTTACCGTTTGACACCTCTGTCTGGGTAATGGAGGTCACTTCGATGCTGCCGAGGGTTTTGATCCCGGTCACAGACCCGTCTGCCGCAAAAGCAAACTGCGCCGGCCCGGAATATCCCTGCATCGCAAAGATCTGTCCGTTGCTTGTGGCAACGCCGCTCTGCGAGCCGATCTGGTAGCTGTAGGTTCCCTGAAAGATCATTGCCTGGGCATTTGCAACCTCACTGGCAGAGATCAGGATGCCGTACTTATAATTATCTCCGGTGACACCCCGAACGATGAGATCCGTGATCTCCTTATCCGCATTCACATGGTAGTAAAGAATGTTGCTTGCGTTGATGGTCAGACCCGCCAGACGGTTCCGCTTCACACGGTTATAGCTTCCACCGTTGTCATACTCTAAAATGCGGATGCTTTCTGACAACCGGTATCCGGCAAAGCTTCCGGCATCGGAGCTGACGATTCCGTTCAGTCGGTTTAAGGCTACCTTGTTCACCACCGGTTTTCCGTTGTCGAAGGCGACCTCCACCGGTGTGCGCTCGGAAAACTTCGTCAGATCCTCCACTTCGTACTCATGGGTCTCACCCAGAGTATCCAGCATGGTGATGTATTTTTTCACATCCGTGGAATTTTTCTCATCATTCACTTTTTCCGTCTTGGACAAAACAATTCCGCCGATAAAGGAATTTAATTTCTGTGCATTGCCCATGCCAACCACGTTGCCGTCCCTGCCAAGAAGCAATGTCACATAGTCGCCGATCTCGTAGGTTCCCATGGCAGACACCTCGTAGGCAAGGGTCTGATCCGCCAGCGTATAGCTGGTTCCGGCAACTGTCACGGCGCTTGGTGTGTAGCGGTCCGGCGAAACGCCGTTTAACCGCCCGGTCACGCGATCCTGATACACGAACACGCTGTTCAGCTTTTTCGAATAATAAAGTACATCGTATTCATGGATATTGGAAGCCTTGCTCTTCGACCCGTCAATATAGATCGTCGCCTCTGATGCATCAAAAGGAATGCTTTCGCGCCAGTCCGCTCCTGCGATCACCGGTCCGTCCAGTCCATCATAAACCAGAGGCAGGTAAGCGATATCTCCGTTGGCATCCAGTTCATACCCCAGCGTCTTTGCGTAAATGCTTCCGCTCTTATTCGCCGTCACCAGCATATTATAGAGCAGACAGCTCATATCACCATAGGTCATTGCCTGCTTTGCTTTTTTCTTTATGTTTTTATTCAGCTTTTGTGCCTTGTAAAAGGACAGCTTTGCACTGGAAAGGTTGCCCTGGAAATCCGAATCACTGTAGCCAAGCATCGCCAGTACCGCAGTAACAGACTCCTGCAGCGTCACAGCCTGCTTCGGACGGAATTTCCCCTGCAGATTGCCCTTCATCCAGCCGTTTTTCACTGCGATCTTTATGTAGGGTGCGTAGGCACCGGTCCGTTTGACATCTGCATACATGGACGTCTTTACGGTCGTTCCCACCTTGTTTTTATAGGGCGAAAGCTGTACCAGCATTTTGGCGAACTGCTGTCTGGTCACCTTTTTTCCAAGTCCGGACTCTGAGGTCTGACTATTTGTCATCACACCCAGCGCCACCAGCACTCTGCGGGCAAGCACCGGATCACAGGTAGGATTTGTCTTTTCCGCTGCTGTCACCGTAGCTGAAACCGCATCCGTGCTGCCTGTGCGGATCCCCGTGTCTGCCGCCAGTGCAGGACATACACCGGTCACGGTCATGGTCAGACTCAGGCACAGCGCCGCCAGTCGAAACTTCCTTTTTGATATATTTGACATGTTGTTGCTCCCTTCATGTTCTTCATAAAAACGAATTTTCATGGAAAATTTGGATAATTTTCCCATGAAACGAAAAGATCGGGCAGAAGATCTTCTTCTGCCCGATTGATTATACCACGTGTCACATGCGTTGTGTGGTATTTTATAAAATTTTAAGATTCTGCGACCGTTCTGCCCGTTTCCTATTTTATTTTAATTTGCAGACTGCGGTCCGCGTAAAATCCTTTGACATGTCATAAACGAGGAGCAATCCCTCTCTTACCAGATACAGTTTGTCGCCAATATACAGATTTCGAAATTCATCAGCGGAAACATACACGCCTGTATCCGTCAGGGCAGCATCCGTCCCTGTGATCTTATCTGTGGCAGCCTGTTTCAGCGAGCCATCATCAACCGTAAAGATCCGCTGGGAAAGCTGATAGGTATCGCCCTTATCCTGCGTCAGAAAAGCAATGATGTTCTTTTTGCTGTCCGCCAGCAGCGCTTTGTAATTGTACTGCGCCGGTGAATAGCAGGCGTCATCCATAACCAGCTTCGCGCTTTCCTTCACATGCGTCGGATCAGAAATATCATACAGTGAAACCTTAATGCCGACAAATTCGCTGTCTTTTGCTTTTCGCTCCTCTCCCACGCCGATCAGATGCGTGTCATCCCAGAACTGGAGATAGTCGGAAAATCCGGGGATCTCCAGCTCGCCGATCAGCGTCGGGTTTGCGGGATCACTGAAATCCACGGTAAAGAGCGGATCCATGTTCCGGTAGGTCACAAAGTACCCGATGTCGTCCACAAACCGCGCCGCGTAAACAGTCTCTCCATCTGCAATGTGTTCGATCTTGCCATGGATCTTCAGCCTGCTGTCCAAAACAAACAGCTGGTTCGTCGTTCCGTTCGCCGTGTAGTCCGTTGTCAGAATATAGACATAGCCGTCCTTGCTTTCATGGATCGCGAAGGTATCTTCCACATATCCCGGAACTGCTTCTGCACAGTCCGCCGTGATCCTGCCGTCACCGATAGAGAAGCGTGTCAGCTTCGTGCGCCCTCTGTCTGCTGCCGGATCGTAGTCCGTACAATATAAGAGAATGGAATCCTTTGTCACATAAAGGGTGGAATAGCCGCAAAAGATCAGCTTCTGATCCGTTGCCTTCTCCGGTTCTGTCACATTCAGTGTGGCGATCAGCACGCCCTGCTCCGTCGAATCCTTTGGCAGGTAAATGCAGTTTTCCGGGATCGTCTCTCCCTGGATCTTCGGAAGATCCTTTTTTACGTCCTCCTGTGTAACAGCTGCTTCCTCGTCCTCCTTCTGCTGCTCCGGCTCTGCCCGACCATCCAAAAAGGTGCGGTAATACGGATAGATCACCGGATAGCCGTAATCTGTGAACAGATACAGCTGATCACCGATCTTGCGCGATGTATGATACATACCATCCTGTGTAAAGGTACCGATCAGCTTTGCTCCCGCGGGGCTCGTGATGTCATAGGTCAGCACCTGTGTCTGCACATTATTTACATAGAACGGATTGTAAGCCATATCTACCATGACTTTCGCCTTTTCCATATCCTCTGAATCCGCGGACACCAGTGTTTCCGTGTCCTCTGTCTGCACGATCAGAAGCAGTCTGCCATCCGACACGTACATTTCCCGGATACCGTCCATGTTTCCGGAAAGCTCCGGAGTGATGCTGCCCAGCTGGCGGGGCGTGTCGGTGCTCGCATCCACGATCTGCACCTTATCATTAGACGCAATATAGATGTAGTGACCGTCCGTCTTTACAATGTCACTTTCGTCCACACCGGTCACCTGCAGATTTGTGGTGGAAAAATCCACGCTGTCATTCCATGCCTGCTTATTCGCTGCCGCATCCTGCATGGAGCTGCTGGAAGGAGTATCCATTGCCGATTCTTCTGCAGCCTCCTCCTTCATCATGACTCCATCTACAGCAAGGTCGTCTACCGCTCCGGCTGCATAATAATAATTTCTCTCAGAAGACAACCGGTTGATCATCTCGACTACTTCCCCGTAGCCTTCCGCCAGGTGGTAATCACCCAGGTTCTTTACGATCTGCACTTCGCCTTGATCGGCTGCGTCATCCTTCTGTACGGTCTGCGTGTCCTGTTCCTTCGTGCTCTCTGCACCTTCCGGATTCTGTCCGGCCGCATGCTCCGTGATCTGCGCCTCCTTCACCGGCACGATCTCCTGACTGTTTGCCACGGAAAAGGCGCCAAGAGAAGCCACCAGAACGATAGCAGCTGCCGCCACTCTGCTGCCATAGCCATGCCATGAAAATCCTCGTTTTCCTGTTCGCTGCTTTTCACGCATTCCATTGCTGTCCGCCCCGGCACGTTCCTGCTTCGCCGCTTCTATGCGCCTGCGCATCTGCTCCGGCTCCAGCTCCGGCGGCACTTCCACCGACTCCGCCTCGCTCCACAGCTTTTCCAGTAATTTATTTTCCTCCATGTAAGCTTCCTCCTTTTTTCACCTGATACCAGTCTTTTTTGTCGCCTATCCGGCAGCCGTTACCGGTCACCAAGCGCCTCTCCCAGACGCTTCAGTGCCCGGCTCTCTCTTGATCGGACCGTATTTGCATTCATGTGCAGAGCCTCTGCCAGCTCCTTTGTCTTGTAACCCGCAAACAGATGCAGTCCGATGATCAGCCGGTCGGTTTCCGGCAGTTTTAGGAATTCCTCCCGCAGCTGCAGTTGTTCCGCTGTCGTCACACCTTCCGGCGACTGCAGCGTGTCCGTGATCAATTCCGTCAGCTCTCCGGGACGGTTTGCGTACTCCCTACGCTTTGCTTTGCATTTGTTTGAAACAATGGAAAACAGCCAACTTTTGAAGGCATCCTCTTTTCTCAGCGTGCCGATGGATGCCCACGCCTCCAT
>JAQYOU010000109.1 GCA_028727105.1 bacterium | reverse complement strand
CTGTTACAGGATTTTGCCAGTGACTTTCTAAGATCAACCGCTCCGTGCACGGAGTTTCCAAAGCAGTGCAGCGTATAATTGTCTGCCGTAATGCTTCCATTACAGTCATAGCTGTAGTTTTTATAATCCTGCGGATGCTCCCTGATATACTCCAGAGCCGTCACAAGCTTAAACGTGGAACCGGGCGGATAAAGCCCCTGACATGCACGGTTTAACAGTACGCTGTTCTGGTCGTCATTTGCAAGGATGGATTCCCAGTTTGTCACGATGGTATTGGGATCAAAATCAGGCTTTGATACCATCGCGAGCACCTTTCCCGTATCCGGTTCTAAAACAACCACCGCACCTTTCCGGTCTCCAAGTGCCTGATAGGCAGCCTGCTGAAGATCGTGATTCAGCGTTGTGACCAGTGTATCACCCTGATTTTTCTTTCCTTCGATCTCATTGACGACCCGTTCTAAGATAAAAGAATGGGATCGCAGAAGTTCAAAATTATATCCGGATTCCAAGCCGGCTTTTCCGTTATCTGCATAACCAACCACATGGGCATAGGTTCGGCCCTGCGGATAGGTTCTCGTTTCATTACCGGCGCTGTCCGTTTTTGTTGTTGCCAGGATCGTTCCGTCCGCAGCCACAATATCCCCGCGGATGATCCGCTTTGCAAAGCTGTCCAGTCTGGTATTGTACGGGTTATTGATGAATTGCTCACTTCTGGCATACTGAAAATAAGTAAAATATCCGATCATCGCCAAAAAGATACCGATAAACAAATATGCGATCACCGCAAATTCTTTGTTTTTATCTTTCCTTTTCGTACGGTTGTCTTTCTTTTGCAGCCCTTCGTTTTCCTCTGCGGCTGGCTGTACGACTGTTCTTTTTTTCATCCGCTACTTCGTCCTCTCTGATGATATAAAGTCCCTGTATCACAGCAAATATGATAAATGTCGACAGGAGTGAGCTGCCTCCGTAGCTGACCAGAGGCAGCGTAACACCGGTAGACGGTATAAACTTGATCACACCGCCGATCGTCAAAAACACCTGAAATCCATAAACGGTGCCCAATCCCAAAGCGATCAGCTTATAAAACTGATGATTGATCTGCATGGCGATATTTAAAAACATCAGATAGCAGCTGGCACAGACCAGGATCACACAGATCGCAAACACGCCTCCCAGCTCCTCTGCTATTGCCGCAAAAATAAAATCCTCATCCGCCACCGGTATTTTATCCGGCATGCCCCCAAACAAGCCAAGCCCAAACCAGCCTCCGGTACCGATCGCAAACAGCGACTGACAGACCTGATACCCCTGATCATCAATCACGGACAGCGGATCCTTCCAGGCGACCACACGCACCTTCACATGCGAAAACAGCTTGTATGCGATCACTGCTGCAATAGAACCCGCCGCCGCGCCAAGGCCAAGATATCCGGGATTTTTCGTCGCAACATACAGCATGACCAGATAGGTGATAAAAAAGATCGATGCACTTCCAAGATCCTTAGAAACGACCAGGATCAATACATGGAAAGCCGCAAGCACCGTTGTGATCACAACCTGCTTGAATTCAGTGGAATGATAGAGCATGGCAGCGACAAAAAACACAAATAGTATCTTTATGAATTCCGAAGGCTGAAGACTGACAGAGCCAAAGGTAAAGGACAGCTTTGCGCCGTAATCGGTCTTTCCTGCAACAGCTACCAAAAGCAGCATGGCAATGCCAATCATGGCATAGAGATACGGAAGCTTGTGCAGAAAATGAATATGGCGGATAAAAAACGGCACCAAAAGAAGCACAATTGTACCGATCAGAGCGAACGTAAACTGCCGGATCGCTTTTTCTTCACTCAGCCTTGTTAAGATGATAAAACTGATCACCAGCAGCATGCACAGATTGTTAGCCACCAGCCTGGAGGCCTTCTTATAAAGGAACCGGAAGATCAGCAGGATCGCACAGATCAAAAGCTCCTGCACAACGAAAAATGCCAGCACCTGTATTTCCTGCTTTACCGCAAAAATGACCAGATATGCATCCAGATGGATCAGAAACAGAAACATCTGCTGTCTGCGCAGGATATGCTTCTGATGATCCGGGGAGCCGGATTTCTGAAGCACGGAAAAACACTCATAGGTGTAGCACGCAAACAAGATCATCATCAGATATTTTGATACTTCCGTAATAATCGTAACCATAAAGTTTCCCTCTTAATCGGCTATTCCACGCCCCGGCCAAAGTGCCCTCTGGTAGACTCACCGTCAAATACCTTTTCTTTTATGTTCCGGTCAAGCACCTGCTTTTCATACAATGCAAGCACTTCACGCACTTCTTTTTCGCATTCTACTGTAAAATCCATACGCAGAATCTCCGGACGGATCTTTTCTACGTCAGACCATGTGCGGTCTGAAAACAACAATGTGGGCACCGAATTATAGATGACATTACAACAGATACTGCAGTAATTCTTCACGGGAAGATGTTTTCCGTATCGGTCTGTCAGCGAAAGCTGCTTTTCCTTACGGTCACAGCCATAAACTGTCTGGTTCACACACTGGCTGCTGACCATAAACGGTGCATGCCCATAGATGATCAGAACGCTTCCCTTCTGCGACAGTCTGCGAAGCTCCTTCGCATGTAACTCCTGCGAAAGTGTGTGCTTCTCATAGCCGAGGTCTCTGAAAAAACCTGCCGCGCGATCTGAGAAGGTATATAGCTGGCTGTCCAGACAGATACTACAAGGTAACACGCCCATGCGCTGCAAAAAACCAAGAGAATCGTAATTTTTTGCAAGAAATCCTTCGACCAGTTTTTCATGATGCAATTTCATAATGCAATCCCACTGTTTTTCATAGTTCAGAACAGTTTCTTCACGAAGAACAGACGGCAGTGCCAGTAGTAGCTTCTTTTCATGAGCGGCGCATTGCTGTGCGATCTGCAAAAGAACGGTCTGCCATTCCTTTGGCATCACCGTCTGCAGCTGGAACGCGATCGTGCTGATATAAGTTTTCTCCAGACACACGGTCAGCTGTTCGATCGTATCACAGACAGCAAGAATATGCTCTTTATCTGTTTCCCCCACTGATTGAAACGAAGTATCAGGCATAAGATCTTCATATGGAAGGGCATGGCCGCTCCTTCGATAAGGCTTTAACAGTTCTTCCCTGATCTTCTCAAGTGCTTCTCTTCGCACCGCTTTTAGAAATTGTTTCGGTATAAAACATTGCGCATCCAGTTCAACCCTTACAGATGAAAACTGAAAATCCGTATCACCGGTCTGACAGATCACTTTTTCAATAGCAGAAGCCTCTGCCGGAGCATTTTTTGCTGTCTGAACCTCTCCCACAGACGAAACTGAACATAGCCCTGTTTCAGGGTCTGTGACTGTTAGTGTAACCGGGCTTCCGAGTCTGCATGTACATTCTGCAAAAAGCGGACGTTTTTTCTCCTCATACCCGTTGGGATCGGCGTCTTGGAATGCGGTATGCTTCGGCGAGGAAAGCGTGATCATCTCACGTCCCTTTTTACCGCGCAGATAGCCGTCCGTAAAGCCGCTGCGATTTCCGAGTCCGAACAATTTCTCCCGATCTATTTCTGAAACAGAATAAGACTTCGTTTTATAAACTTCCTCTGCTCCGTGTTTCGCGTTCTGATCTTTCGTCAGATTCATTTCCTCCAAACGATCCAGATACTTTCTGTAAATTGCGGTCACACCGGCAGCGTACTGTGTCTGTTTCATCCGCCCCTCGATCTTTAAGGAGCTGACTCCCGCGCGCAAAAGCTCAGGCAACAGATCGATCCCACACAGGTCCTTCGGACTTAAAGGATACAATTCTCCCTTCTTTGCCTGATGTCCATCTGCTTCCACCCCATACGGCAGACGACAGGGCTGTGCGCAGCGTCCGCGGTTACCGCTCCGGCCGCCAAGCATACTGCTGAACAGGCATTGCCCGGAATAACAATAGCAAATCGCTCCATGCACAAAGCATTCCAATTCTACATCCACCGCGTCGTGCACATGCCGGATCTCTTCTAAAGACAGCTCCCGAGCCAGTACCACACGATCTGCACCCGCATCTTTCCAAAACCTTGCACCTTCTGCCCCGGAGATCGTCATCTGCGTACTTGCATGCAGCTCCATTCCCGGAAAATGCTTTCGGATAAAAGAAAAGACACCTGCATCCTGAACGATCACCGCATCAAGCCCCTGCTCATAATACGGCAGCAGATAATCGTACAGCTGTTCCTCCAATTCCCGATCCTTTAAGAGCGTATTGACTGTCAGATGCAGCTTTTTGTCGTGCAGATGCACGTAATCTATAGCATACAGCAGTTCTTCCTTCGTGAAATTTTTTGCATAGGCCCGGGCACCAAACTGACTTCCGCCCAGATACACCGCATCCGCGCCGGCCGCACAAACTGCCTTTAATGTCTCAAGGGAGCCCGCCGGTGCAAGCAATTCTATTTTTTTCATGTGAATAATCCTTTACGATGATAAAAGGGGACGCCATTTGTCCGTCCCCTCCTGAAGTAACACTTTTTAAAGTACAGCCTGAATCATTTTAATAACAATTCCTCCAGATCAGCAGTCAGACGCTCGTTTTTCTGCGTTAGTTCATGCTTTTCCTTTTCAAGCTGTTCGATCTGGCTCTGCATCTGTTCGTTCTGCGCCTTGACAAGCTCCAGCTTGGAATTGGCGTCCGATAGCTTGCCATTGGCCTCATCCAGCTGCATCTGTGCCTCTACAAGCTGATGCTTTAACTCAAAGATCTCCTTTTCAAGATCCGAGAATTTTGATCCGGTGCTTCCGGCCTGTTCCTTTGCCTTGAAATAATCATCGGCAAGATTCAGATTCAGCATCAGATTTTTCATATCCTGCGGAATGCGTTTATAGGAATCCTGCTGATTCATCTCCGTGATCTTCTGATTGATATACGCTGCAACACGCTGCAGATATTCTTCTTCCTCAAAACCGCTCAGATTATATTCTTTTTTATCGATCACCACAACGGTGGTTGCTTTTGTTGCCATGCTTTTTCCTCCTGCAAGCGAAACTTTTGTAAATGCTTTCTCACATTCACAACCGATCATATGTTATGATACATGTTTTCGTCTGAAAATGCAACTTACATCCGAAAACTCTTTCACGGTCATCGGCTGATCGGTTACTGTTCACTCGCCTCGTTCCGGTAACGGCAGATCACACCTGCATCGGAAGACCGAAATGTTTGTAGCAGTACGCAGTGACCACACGCCCCTTCGGTGTTCGATTGATAAAACCATTCATCACAAGATACGGTTCATAGACATCCTCTATGGTTCCTGCATCTTCTCCGATCGCTGCCGCCAGTGTGTCCAATCCCACCGGGCCTCCGGAAAACTTTTCAATGATCGTCATGAGAAGTCTGCGGTCGCTGTTATCAAGCCCCATCTTATCTACTTCCAAAAGATCCAATGCAAAGCTTGCCACCTCCTGTGTGATCCTGCCGTCATATTTTACCTGGGCAAAATCCCTCACTCGCTTTAACAGGCGGTTGGCAAGACGTGGTGTTCCACGGGAACGTCTGGCAAGCTCAAAGGCACCGGCCTCGTCGATCTCAACCCCAAGCTTTACAGCAGAGTGACGGATGATCGATCTTAATTCATCCACCGTATAGTATTCCAGATGATGGATCACGCCAAAACGATCACGCAGAGGTGCGGATAACAGACCCGCCCGCGTGGTTGCTCCCACCAGCGTGAATTTCGGCAGATCCAGACGAATGGAACGTGCTGCCTGCCCTTTGCCGATCATGATATCGATCACATAATCCTCCATTGCAGGATAAAGCACCTCTTCTACCTGTCTGTTCAGGCGATGGATCTCATCCACAAACAGAAGATCTCCCTCTGCCAGATTACTGAGTATGGCTGCCATCTCTCCGGGCTTTGCGATCGCCGGTCCCGAGGTGATCTTTACATGCACGCCCATCTCATTGGCAATGATCCCTGCAAGCGTTGTCTTTCCAAGACCGGGCGGTCCATAAAAAAGTACATGATCCAATGGTTCTCCACGCTTTTTGGCAGCTTCTATGTACACCTTCAGGTTTGTCTTTGCCTTCTCCTGCCCAATGTAGTCCTCCAGGCATTGCGGACGAAGGCTTTTTTCTACCTTAATATCCTCTTCCTGTATTTCAGTTGAGATCACTTTTCTATTCATAATGAACTATCTCCTGTTTTTTGAGTTACGCGCCATCGAGGCATACATTTCTGCCCTCGCATTTACTCTACCGCCCCGGCTGTCGAAACAGTCTCTATGGCAAACACGTTTTCACTCCGTTCCGAACGCAGCGGATGCTAAGGAATTTTCGTCGTTCATCACTCGAAAATTCCAAGCACCGGCGTTCTCCAAGGGTTTGCCATCAGAGACCGCTTTCTCCAGCCCATTCCGGAAGGTCTTGAAGGCTCGGGCATCGTATGATCTATGTATTGCATGCGTTTATGTAGTGGCAAGCGTCAAGGGGCATTGGTTTCAAATGTACGACCCTCTAAAAACGTCGGTACTTGGATTTTTCGAGTGATCTTATCACGATGAAAAATCCTTAGTATCCGCTACGTTTTTTGCGGAGCGAAAGCGTGTCGGACATTGAAATCATGTTCCTTGGCGCGATGCATGAATTATATAAAAGCCATACTTTTGAGGGCCAGCTTAAGGATAGCCTCGACGTCAGAGTCGGGCGTGATCTCAATGCCGGAAAGCACAGAGGTTGCCTCTGAGGCCGAATATCCAAGGGAAGTGAGGGCAAGAAGCGCTTCCTGTCGCACCCCCTTCTCCTGTTCGATCGCAGGATTCTTAACAAGCTCATCCTTTGGTGCAAAAGCATCCTCCACCTTCAGCTTATCCTTTAGCTCCAGTACGACACGTTGGGCGGTCTTTGTACCGATGCCCGGTGCTTTTGAGATGGCCTTTGCATCATCCGCGATCACAGCAAAGCGAAGGTCATCCGGTGTAAGAACAGAAAGTATCGCAAGAGCTCCCTTCGGACCGACGCCATTCACACTGATGAGCAGTTTAAACACGCGAAGATCATCCTTCGTGAGAAATCCATATAAAGCCAGTCCATCCTCTTTCACTTGAAAATAGATATACATTTTCAGTTCTGCGCCGATCTCCGGCAAATATTCAAATGTCTGACCTGAAATGAACACCTGGTATCCGATCCCATGATTATCGATCGTTACAGACTCTTCATCCATGTCTACAAGTGTTCCTTTAATATACTGAATCATTTGTCTTGCATCCTTCCATTTTTTCGTTCTAGGCGTATGCGATTTTCTCGCTGCACCTGACGTGCGAAAGCTCGAAAATCACATACCGCCTCGCGCACAATAACATACAACGCCAAATATTATCACACACACACTGAATTGGGAATACGTTTGAGCACTCCGGTCACCACAATTCCGATCACGACTCCCGTTGCCATTCCCACAAGAAACAACACAGGCAGGTAATAAAGGATCCGGTAGTTTTCCAGCACAAGGGCTGCCACCAGAAACTGGCCTGCATTATGCGCGATGCCTCCGGCTGCACTGACACTGATCAGATGCAGCTGATCCGTTTTTTTTAGGCATGTCATCACAATAAGGCTTAAGAAAGCACCTGCAAGACTGTACAGGATACTGTAGAGACTGCCAAAAAAGAAGCCTGTAAGAAGTACACGCGACAATGAAACAAGGGCCGCGTCCTTCCAGTTTGTCATGTATAGTACGCCAACGATCACTACGTTTGCCAGTCCCAGCTTCACACCCGGGATGCCGATGGGGATCGGGATCAGTGCCTCCACATAGCTGCAGATCAGAGCAAGCGCAAGGCACAGACCAAGATATGCTGTTTTTTGTACAGACGTCAGGCCTTGCTGCCTGCGGTTTCTGTCTGTGAACTTATTCGCTGATGGAATCATATTCCTCTTTTTCTCCTCCAACAACTTCAACGACCAGCTTATGCGGCAGACAGACGATCGTCTGTTTGTTACGCATGATCGCACCCTGATGAACACAAAGTCTGTCCGGGCAGTCAGCCTCCTTCATAGAAGCCTTGCCATCTTCAATAATAATTGTATTGGCAACCTTGCCATCCAGCTCAACCGGTATCTCCATGGACGCATTCAGGGGGTATGTCCCGTAAAGCTGCCCGTCTACAGTGATCGTGACCGCACTCCCTTGTTCCGAAAAACAATAGATACCAATCGTTAATAAGATTCCGAAAATAAACAGCGACACGAGAAACAACCAGTCTCTTACACCAAATTTACGATTCATCTTCTCACCTGTCAAACACATCCTGCGGCCATCTGCAGAGTTCTGCCAACGTTCCTATTTCACCACCGATCCGCACAGCTCTCCCAGGTAATAAAAGCCCTTACATTCCACCAGCTTTACATCCACGATCTTTCCGATTAGGGAAGTATCCGCTGCCATGTCTGCACCGGAAGCAGGATCTGCTGCACACGAAAAATGTACAACCGAATTGTTTGACAGGCGTCCGGTCAAAAGGGAGCGGTCATGCTCATTCACCTGTTCCACTAGCACCGGAAGTATCTGACCCTCCAATTCTTTTGCCTTTTCTGCAGCGATATGCTGTACTTCTTTTAGAAGCATATCAAAATGTTCCTTCACCTCTGCTTCCGGCACCTGATCCTCCATCTCAGCAGCAGGTGTGCCGGAGCGCTTGGAATAAATGAAGGTGAACGCGCTGTCGTAGCGAACCTTTTTCACCACATCCATGGTTTCCAGAAAATCCTCCGTTGTCTCTCCCGGAAATCCTACAATGATGTCTGTCGTGATGGCAATATCAGGGATCGCTGCCCGCAGCTTTCCAACCAGCGCAAGGTACTGTTCCTTATCATAATGACGGTTCATCTTCTTCAGGATCCGGCTGCTTCCTGACTGTAGCGGCAGGTGCATGTGCTTGCAGATCTTTTTAGACTGTGCCATCACCTCGATCAGCTCGTCTGAGAGATCCTTTGGATGGGATGTCATAAAACGGATACGTTCCAGTCCTTCTATTTTTTCAATCTCTTGTAAAAGCTCAGCAAATGTGATCGGCTGGTCCAGATTTTTTCCGTAGGAATTCACATTTTGTCCAAGCAGCATGACCTCCACCACGCCATCGGCTACGAGACGTTCAATCTCTCTTATGATATCCTTTGGCTCACGGCTGCGCTCACGCCCGCGCACATAAGGTACGATACAATAGCTGCAGAAATTATTGCAGCCAAACATAATATTTACACCGGACTTAAAGCTGTATTTACGTTCTACCGGAAGATTCTCCACGATCTCCGTCGTGCCTTCCCAGATATCAACGACCATTTTCTTCTCTGTCAGCGCGCGAACCACCAGCTCTGCAAATTTAAAGATATTGTGTGTGCCAAACACCAGATTGACGAAACGGAATTCCTTTTTCAGACGCTCCACCACATGTTCTTCCTGCATCATGCAGCCACAGAGCGCGATCATCATAGCGGGATGCTTTTTCTTATAGCTTCCCAGTGTGCCAAGGCGTCCATACACTTTATTATTCGCATTTTCACGCACCGTACAAGTATTATAGATCACAAAATCGGCTTCCTCGGTATCCACCTGAACAAATCCGATGGTATCCAGGATTCCTCTCAGCTTTTCGGAATCTCTGGCATTCATCTGACAGCCAAAGGTCTCCACATGAGCCGTCAATTTCCGTCCGAGGTTCTCCTCACGCTCCCTGATCAGCTTCTTCGCCTGATCCATATAATAAAACTGCCGCTGTGGTTCCATCACCGGGATCTCACCGGCACTAATTTGCATGTTTTTTGTTGTTTCCATATTTTTCTCCCAGATTTTCAATACTTCCATCTTTGTTTACTACATCAATATTATTTAATTGCCCCCGGATATTTGCACGGATCGCGGCAAGATACTCTGCCCGAAGCTTTGCCTGCTCCTCTTTCTCGGCAGACGTCAGTCCTTCAGCCTTCGATTTATGATACAATTCGTTGATCCGGGCAATTTTGCTTTCGTTCATTCATGATCTCCTTTTCATCTACTTCTCGTTACTCATTATCAGATCCACGTACTGTGATCGTGTCACAGCCGACATTCGTCTCACGTCAATCACGTAAGTATGTTGACCGCCTGCGCTCATAGTATCATACCACAAGAAGCGTACGGGTGCAATTCCAGAATCCAGGAACAGGTCAAGTTCCAGACGGTTTATGCGATTGAACGTTTTCCTGTTTACGAACCACTTGACTTCGACCGTACAGTCAGATAAGCTAAAGCTATCAATAAATATGCGAGGTATTTCCTATGAATCAACTCAATCATGACAAACGAAAAAAGATCGTACTTGCCCTCGTTTTGGCCACAGTCATTGTAATCATTACCTTTTTTTACAATCATTACATGCAATCGTCTGAGCCGGTCGCAAAGAGCGGATTTTACTTTAATACCGTTATTGCGATCCAGCTGAATGATACGGCTGACGAATCGCTGATCGATGATTGCTTTGCCATGGCTGATACCTACGAGCACTATTTCAGCCGTACCCTGGAGGGAAGCGATATCTACCGGATCAACCATGCAAATGGTGCTCCGGTAGAGGTACATGAAGAAACCGCTGACCTGATCCGCGCCGGGATCCAATACGGTCAGCTGAGTGATGGGATCTTTGATATCACGATCGGTGCATTGACAGAGTTATGGGATATTCCAAACAACGAAGGTGTCGTTCCTGATGCTGATGCTATCAAAAAAGCTTCCTCTACCGTCGATTACACACAGATCCTTGTGGAAGAAAAAACGGTGACTCTTCAGAATCCTGATGCAAGACTGGACCTGGGCGGTATTGCCAAGGGCTACGCTGCAGACAAAATGAAGGAGTATCTGAATGCACACGGAGCGAAAGAAGGCTTTATCAATCTCGGTGGAAATGTACTTACTCTGGGTGAAAAATCAGATCATACACCATATAAGATTGGTATCCGCAAGCCCTTCAGCAGCGAAGGAGAAACGATCACTTCCGTTGAGATCACAGATCAAAGCGTTGTCACCTCCGGCCGGTATGAACGATATTTTGAGAAAGACGGTCGCATCTATCATCATATCTTAAATCCTTTTACCGGCTATCCCTATGAAAATGACTTAAATGCTGTCACGATCCTGTCTGATTCCTCCATGGAGGGCGATGCGCTCAGTACGATCTGCTTTGCTCTGGGTATGGAAAAAGGCATGGAATTGATCGATTCCATGCCTGACATTGATGCGATCTTTATTGATACGGATAACAACCTACACGATACCCGTCGATAAATGTCTCAGTCATCCTATTCACTCTTGTTTTTGTGCTGGCTAAGTATGGTTCTCTTCATGCCGGCAGGCATACTTGTTACATATTTTTTACCGTACATATAACGGTATGCTTTCACTTTATAATAATATGTCCTGCCTTCCTTCGCAGTACTGTCCTTATAAACAAAGTGTAACGTTTTGTTTGCCTTTTTTGTCGCGATCAGCTTGTATTTTCCGCCTTTTTCCCTGCGGTAGAGCTCAAAGCCTTCCGGCTTTAAATCATTATTCTCCACATCAGCATAAAATTCCAACACCGCATCACCCGGGACATCTTCTCTGTCAACGCCAATAGAACTCTCCCACTGCGGAGCCGCGACATGAAGGTCTGCGGCTTGTCCCAGTGCATCTATGCGCATACACCAGTATCCCTGTGTTTCAAGAAACGCAAGCACTTCACCCAATGCCTCCGTATTCGACTTTGAGATATTATGCATCAGTGCGATGGCACCTTTATGGTAATACTTTTTGAAATGGTCGATCACGTATTGTTTTCCAGGCTGCTTGGCAGGATCATAATCATAATATGCCATACTCCAAAACACCGTTTGATAGCCCAGATCCTGTGCCGTTTTTAATACACGATCACTGAATTCACCCATAGGAGGTCTGAAATATTTGTCAAGCGGATATCCGGTTTCTTCCTGAAAGATCTGCTCCAATCCTTTGATCTCATTTTGGATCTGTGTCACAGACTTCGCAGGAAGGCTCGGGTGATTCATGGTATGATTACCAACAAGATGTCCTTCTTCTTTCATTCGTTTACACAGCTTAGGCTGTGACTTCACAAAGTGCTTTGTCACAAAAAAGACGGCTTTGACATCATGTTTCTTTAAGACATCCAGCAATTTGTCTGTATATCCATTTTCATAGCCGCAGTCAAAGGTCAGATAAAGAACCTTTTCCTTTGTTTTGGCATCATAATAATAGGCCTGATAGGTTTCCAGATTTTTTGCCTTGACAGCGCCTTCTGAAGGCTTGTGATCCGTACTGCGCTTAATAAACCAGCTTTTTTTCGCGTTGGAATAGCGACTGTAATCCGTCGTCTTTGCATGTGCGATGAGCGGAACACAACCGCCCGGAAGAAACGGATCCGTCAGTACACCTACACAGATTTCTGCCACAAGCAGGAACAAAGCTGCCTTTTTAGTAAAAGTATTCATAACCAATCACCTGTTTGTACTTTCCTATCATCTACTTCTGTTCATAGCGCTTTTCACTGTTTCCTTCCAAAACTCTGTTGAAGCAGACATGCATCATGTCACCGGACTCACTTTCGATACGGATCACATGCACGGAAACCCAATGATACTGTCCCTGCGGATCCTTCTGATAGATTTCTGCGTAGACTTCCTTCTTTCCTCTTTGAAAGCTGCGCACCAGATGTTCCCTGGAAAAACTCTCATAAAACAACTGCTGATAATTCGGATGGATATTTTCCATATTTTCATCGATCAGATCATCATAGCAGCCGGTAGCAGAAATCACATTACACAAAAAACCTTCGTCACGCAGCATGGAATAAGTATTCTTCGTCAGATTCGCGAGTACGATCATCGGAAAAACCTGTGAGACCGCGGTCGTAATACTTATAAAATCCGTATACGGTATATGAAATTTTTCGCTTAGTATTTTTGTCATTTCCCCATAAGTCATACTGATACCTCCAGTCTGTTTCTGTTCAGTCGTCACGCAGTTACACGATATTTCTTTACATATATTTTACCATAGAAGTAATTTTTTTTCTACAAATAAAAGAAGCGGGAAACGAAGGTTTCCCGCCCTTTCTCACTTCTATTATGCCTCCAGAATATGCTTGATGACATGCTTCGGACACTTCTCGGCACATGCACCGCAGTGTACACACTTTGCGTAGTCGATACGCGCAATGTTGTCAATGACAGTGATCGCGCCATGCTCACAGGTCTTCTCGCATAAGTGACAGCCGATGCAGCCTGCACCGCAGGCATCGATCACAGCCTTACCCTTATTTTTTGATACGCAGCGAACCACGTACTCCGTATCATAAGGAATCAGCTCGATCAGGCTCTTCGGGCAGGTGGCTACACACTTACCGCAGGCCTTGCAAGCCTCTTTGTCAACCTTTGCGATACCGTCCACAATGTGGATGGCATCAAACGGACATGCCTTTACGCAGGAACCATAGCCCAGACATCCATAGTTACATGACTTGGGACCACCGTTCGGCACATACTTCATAGCAGTACAATCCATCAGGCCGTTGTATGCGTAATCAGCCTTGCTGGCCTCTTTATTTCCGGAGCATTTTACAAATGCTACCATACGGGTGCCTTCTCCTGCCTCCACACCCATGATCGCACCAATCTGGTTTGCAACCGTAGATCCACCAACCGGACACTGATTGATGGGAGCCTCACCCTTTGAAATTGCAGCGGCAAGACCGGAGCATCCGGCATAACCACAACCACCACAGTTATTTCCGGGCAGTACACCTAAGATCGCTTCCTCTTTTTCATCTACCTCAACCGCAAGCTTCTCACCGGCAACGCCAAGGAAGAATCCAATTAAAACACCTACGCAGCCAACCACAAGGGCGGCTACAACAATTGCTGTAAAATTCATGTTCTTCTCCTTCCTAGATCATTCCTGAGAAGCCCATAAATGCAATGGACATCAGGGCAGCCGTGATCAGCACGATCGCAGTACCCTGGAAAGGCTTCGGAATATCGTTATATTCAATTTTCTCACGAATACCTGCCATAAGCACGATCGCGATAAAAAATCCAATAGCGGTAGCAAGACCATTTACCACGCTCTCTAAAATACCGTACTCCTTGGTCACATTTGTGAGAGCAACACCAAGCACTGCACAGTTGGTGGTGATCAGCGGAAGATACACACCCAGTGACTCATAAAGCGGAGGCATTTTCTTCTTTAAAAACATCTCAACAAACTGAACGAGACAGGCAATGACCAAAATATAAACAATTGTCTTTAAGTAGGTCAGATCGATGCCCATGCTCATCAGAAACTCATTTGCCAGAATAAACTTATAGATCAGCGCGGTCACAAAGGATGACAGAGTAATAACGAAGATTACCGCTCCACCCATACCGGCAGCAGTTTCAGTCTTCTTTGATACGCCAAGGAACGGACAGATACCAAGAAACTGACTCAGTACAACATTATTTACGATCGCAGAGCCAACAGCGATCAAAAGTAATTCTTTCATCTGTCTTACGCCTCCTTCTTATCTGCACAGATTGCAGCCTGTCCGCAGTTTGCGCAGTCACCGTTTAGGCAGCCTGCAGGCTCAGCAAGCGGCTTGCCCTTCTCTTCCATCTTTTTACGGACAATGTTCATTCCCGCCACAAGAAATGCCAGAACAAGGAATGCTCCGGGTGCCATAACAAAAATAGTGATCGGAGTAAACCAGCTCAGAGATAATACCTGAGCGCCAAAGATCTGTCCAGCACCCAAAAGCTCACGCACGAGACCAATACAGGTCAGACCTACCGTAAATCCAAGACCCATGCCAAGACCGTCAAAGATCGAAGGTAATACGGGGTTTTTCGATGCGTAGCTCTCCGCACGGCCTAAGATGATACAGTTTACAACGATCAGCGGGATGTAAACACCAAGGGCAGCAGAAAGTGACTGGAAATATGCTTTCATCATGAACTCTACGATCGTAACAAGAGATGCCACGATCACGATAAATGCCGGCACACGCACACCATTCGGAATGATCTTTCGAAACGCTGCGATCAAAAGGTTGGACAGTACAAGCACGACCGTTGTGGAAAGCCCCATGCCAAGTCCATTGATCGCTGATGATGTAACTGCCAGTGTCGGACACATACCGAGCATAAGTACAAAGGTCGGGTTTTCTTTAATAATACCGTTATATAAACGCTCTACATATTTATTCATTACTGTGCACCTCCTAATTCTGAACGGAAATAGGTAAGGGCTGCATTCACACCGTTTGCCATCGCCTTGGAGCTGATGGTTGCTCCGGAGATCGCCTCAATCTCATTGTCGGCAGCCGGAGGATTTTTTACAACTGTAAATGCATCAACCAGCTTATTCCGGAACTGTGAATAAAAGCTCTCTTCCTGTACCTTCATACCAAGACCGGGTGTCTCAGCAATGCTTGTGATAGAGTATCCGTTAACAGTTCCATCGTTTTTGATACCTACAGAAAATGTGATGGTAGACTGACTGGCATCCTTTGCCGTTACAGTGATCACATAGCCAAGCTCTGCACCGGAAGCATCCTTTGCCACCTGAATATCATCAATAGAATCCGTATAGCCGGCTGCAACAACCGCATCTGTAGCTGCAGCTTTATCAAAGCCGTCTAAAGCCTCAAAGGAGTCTGCATCAGCAAACACTTCTTTATATGCAGCCTGTGCAGCTGCATTGTTTGCATCAGCGATCGGCTTTTTTGTCACTTCATATACAAGCCCAAGCAAAAATCCAAGTACCAGGGTAAAAGCGGTAAGGATCACGGCGTCATGAACGATTTTTTTCGTATTCATACTATTTGCCCTCCTTTTTCTCTTTTACCTGTCCAAATGCGCGGGGGATAGTAATCTTCTCGATCATCGGAACAAGCAGATTGCTCAAGATGATCGCAAAGGAAACGCCCTCTGCATTTGCGCCAAAGCAACGGAACAGACCGGTCAGGATACCACAGCAGATACCAAACAGGATCCGTCCGTTGGGTGTGATCGGACTGGTAACATAATCAGTTGCCATAAAGAATGCTCCCAGCATGATACCGCCGCTGCAAAGCTGCGCAACGATATAGTTCATATCAAAGCCATGTCCACCAAAGATCAGCATAAATACAACAAACGTGATCAGGTAGCTGGCAGGAATCGCCAGCGTGATGACACCCAGTAAGATCAGAATGATCGCACCGATCAGAATGGCGATCGTGCTAGTCTCACCGATGGTACCTGCGGTACGTCCGATCAGTGCATCCATGGTGTTGATCAGCTCCCCGTTTCGCATTGCTGCAAGCGGTGTTGCACCGGTATATGTGTCTGTCTTGAAATTTGTCATGTCAGCTGCAAATGCGATCAAAAGGAAGCATCTTGCGCCAAGTGCCGGGTTCATAAAATTCTGACCCAGTCCGCCAAACATCATTTTTACAATCGCGATCGCAAACACACCGCCGAGAACAGCCTCCCACCAGGGAAGTGTCACCGGAAGATTTAATGCCAGCAATAATCCGGTAACAACCGCACTCAGATCACCGATCGTACTTTTTTTGTGAATAATCTTCTCAAACACCCACTCTGTAGCCACACAGCTTGCGATCGTAAGCACGATCAGAAGCAGGGCCTTAGGTCCGAAATTAAAAATACCAAACAGCGTCGTCGGAAGCAACGCCAGGATCACGTAGAACATGATCCGATTGGTAGAATCTTTCGCACGCACATGGGGTGATGAAGAAACATGTAACATATTATCCATGTTTTACACCTCTCTCTGTTTTATTTTTTACGTCTTGCTGCGAGAATATCTTTTTTCATGGTCTTGATGGACTGTGCCAAAGGACGTCTTGCCGGGCAGATAAAGCTGCAGCTTCCGCACTCGATACACTCCATACCATTCCACTTTTCAAATTCCTCACCCAGCTTTAAATTTGCCTGTTTTGCCAGTCTCGAAGGCACTAACATCTCCGGACACGCTTCCACGCAGCGTCCGCAGTTGATGCATGCGCTCGGCTCCAGATGAGACACATCATCAGAAGACAGACATAGTAATGATGAATTTGTTTTTGTGATCGGCACATTCAGATCAAACATAGAGAATCCCATCATCGGTCCACCGGAGATCATTTTCTCTGCGCCGCACTCCTTCAGTCCGCCTGCTGCTTCCAAAAGCTCCGCATAATTCGTTCCAACGCTCACGTAGAAATTCCGGGGATCAGCCACGGCATCACCGGTGACTGTGAAGATCCGGTTGCTAACCGGTTTTCCTTCTTTTACAGCACGATAAATGCAGACTAAAGTCTCCACATTGTCCACGATACAGCCTGCATCTGCAGGAAGCATCTTAGAATTGATCTCTCTTCCGGTCACAGCCTTGATCAGCTGACGCTCACCACCCTGCGGATATTTTGTCTGTAGCGGAACCACCTCAATGCGAGGCTCGTGCTTGCATAAAGCCTGAAGCTTTGCAATACAATCCGGTTTGTTATTCTCAACACCGAACACACCCTTTGCATGATCAAACAGCTGAAGCACGATCTTCATGCCACCCACTAAAAGCTCCGGATCATCCAGCATTCTGCGATAATCAGATGTCAGATAGGGCTCGCACTCAGCGCAGTTTGCGATAATGTACTCAATTTTTTCAGGATCCTTAGGTGAAAGCTTCACATGAGTGGGGAAACCTGCGCCACCCATACCAACGACTCCTGCTTTTTTTACTTTTTCAATGATCTCTTCTTTGGAAAGCTGCGTAACATCCTCTACGGTATCATACTCCACTTCCTCATAGTTTCCGTCATTTTCGATGACGATCGAATTAACCATATCGCCTGTAGCGACACGATGAAGTGCAATCGCTTTGACTGTACCGGAAACAGATGAATAAATGTTTGCTGAAACAAAGCCGCCTGATTCTGCGATCAGCTGACCCTTTTTCACTGTATCCCCAACCGCAACGACCGGGCTTGCAGGAGCTCCGATATGCTGAGATACAGGGAACACCAGATCACCCTTCGGCAAATATTCCTCGACCGGCTTGTCTTTGGATAAGTCTTTGCCCTCGAAAGGATGCACTCCGCCTTTAAACGTTCGTAATCCCATCAAATTGACCTCTCTTTCCTTTTAATATTCCTGCAGCAAAAACAGCTGTTTGTCTGCTGCATACTGTTTTAATTATAGCACAATGAGATTATTTGTCATAAAAAATCAAAAAAAAATGTTATTATTTTGTCTTTTTTGACGAACAAAAATTGTGTATACTTATCTCAGATCATAAACACAAAGGAGTTTTCTATGCAAGTCATGACAGATAAACGACCCTTACACGCCATCCATCCGATCATTTCAAAACTTTTAAAACCCGGAGATCTTTTTCTGGATATCGAAACAACCGGGCTCTCCCGTGCCCGCCATCAGATCTATCTGATCGGCATGGCATCTCTAGTTGACCGTAATAATATTTATGTAAATCAGTTGTTTGCAGATTGTCCAAAAGAGGAGGCCATCATTCTTTCCCATTTTGCAGATGATCTGCGTGCAGCCGGGATCAAACGGATCATCACCTTCAATGGCAACAGCTTTGACCTTCCGTTTCTGCTGGCTCGGGCAAAGCTACACGCTGTTTCCATTTCGTTTGAGGAATTTGAGCTGTTGGATATCTACAAAGAAGTGACTCGCCGCAAAAGCACACTGCAGCTACAAAATTACCGCCAGAAAACCGTGGAGCAGTTTCTCGGCATCGACCGCGAGGATCAGTATTCCGGCGGAGAACTGATCAAGGTTTATGAAAGCTATGTCAAGCATCCGGATGAAACGGCTGCGCACCTGTTGAAACTCCACAACTATGAGGATGTGCTCGGTATGATCGATCTAATCTCCGTCTTTGCCTATGATGCACTATTTTCCTCCCCTGCCCAGGTTACTTCTGCTACTGTGGAATGTTATACCGATGTTGAAGGCAACCCCGCCGAGGAACTGATCGCCGAACTCACACCACCCTGGACGATGCCCGGCAGTCTCTCCTGCACACAACCGGTCAGCGGTGCCTATCTGTACGCCTCCGGTGACCACGTGCGACTGCGTGTCCCTCTCTATCAAGGTATGGCACGCCTGTACTATTTAGACTATAAAAATTATTATTATCTGCCCGCTGAGGACATGGCGATCCATAAATCCGTCGCCACCTATGTGGACAAGGCACACAGAGAAAAAGCGACCCCCGAAACCTGTTATTCGAAGGTCGCTGTTGATGATGCATTTTTACATTCTGCGAAGCTGGCAGAATATCTCACGCATGTATTGCGGGGATTTTCTACGCCATGATCGCATTCAATACATTTAAGCATATTTATCTGCTTTACCAGATTAGTCCCATGAAATCAATTTCATGATTCTTTTTACTGTACACGTTACTTTCGAAGATAAATATACCTTGGAAAGCTTTCTTTTGGAATAAACCCACGCCGGGTCATGCTGTGACTTATTGATCAGCAATGCTGTAAAATATCTTTCCCAGCTTACATCCTCTGTAATTACAAATTGAGGATCAATCACATCCTTATCAGATATTTCACCATATAAATGATATATTTCATTGTATTTCTGCCTTGCTTCATGATACTTTCCTGATTGCCGAAAACCATATATCTCATTCACGCTATAGGAAAGCATTGGAAGCTTTTCACCGTAGCAAGTACGAAGTAATTATCTGATTGCTGCACCAGCTCTGCCTATGCGAACCTTTCATACACACTACTCCTGTTTCATTTTATTTAAATAATTACTTGCTATCGGAATCAGTTCTTTCATTGAGTGTACAATTTCGCCCCCATTTTCTATTTTAATATCAAATCTCACATCTCTTCCAAAGCTCATCATATGTCTGAGATTTATCGTAAGATCATGCAGTTTCCCGATTTCAAGAATCCACTTCGCACAATTGTCTCCACAGGTAGATGCATTAAAGATTTTTTCCGGCTCATTCAACATCAATAACAGTGTCTTAACACCTCCGGATAATCGTTCCGGCGGAATTTGTCCAAGTACAGGACTGTTAATACATTCTCCACTCACAACCTCTGAATCATCAATATCTTTGACCATTTTCTTCGCAAGTTCTGTTTCAAACCATTCCGGTTCATAGGTATTTTTAAAATAAACATTTGTGTTATAAATGCTGTTTTCTGCATCGCCATATATAATCGTAAGCATATAACACCTCCATCATTATCCATCTATATCCAAAGTCATTGTACCACAACTATAGGAAATGTAATACAAATATTTTCTATCCAATATTATTTGCTATCATCATGTGACGATGCGATACGAACTGCCGCAGCCATTCCACCATCGCCATAAGAAGGACTTTTCATAAACTCATCTGATGTCCGGCTTAAGTTTTGATTTTCTGACAAAGTATGGCAGATCTCGCTTTCCCACCCATAAAGTCTGGACATGGATATGGATTCGACTTCCAATATTGCATCCGCTATATGAGCCTGATAGGAACGCATATGCTTTTCTATCAAAAAACGAATGAGTTCCAGCCGTTTTGACATACTTTTGATATTTGACGAAGCAGGTGCAGTGCGATAGTCAATGAGTGGTTCCGTGACGATCCCTATGCGGGAATCCGGCGTAGTTTCCAACATGCTGAGAAAAAAATCCCAATCCTCAAAGCCTGAGCGCATCGTCTCATCATAGCCACCACACGTTTCCCATATTTCACGGCGAAGAATGTGGGTGGCGGGGCAACAATTACGGGCAAGAAATTCAACGATACCGCCCCCACTCGGGCAAACGATCGAATCCAGCACACCAAAGGTATGCATCCACGAAGATGCCGCGACCATCAAAGGATCCTCATACAGTAACTGCCGAACCCGTTCAATATAATCTGACTCAATCTTGTCATCTCCGTCAAGCACAAGTACCATTGGTGTTTGTGTTTCCCGAATACCGGAATTACGCGCAGCCGAAACGCCGCCATTCGATTGCCGCATGACAATGATTGGAACAGAACTTTCAAAACATGTATTTATATTTTCCAATAATTCAACAGACTCTTCATCAGTCGAACCGTCGTCCACAATAATGATTCTCACCGGTAGTATTGTCTGATCACACACTGAACGTATCGCTTCCAAAATCATCGTTCCCTGATTATAACTGGTAACAACAGCTTCGACATCGCTTGCAATGCAAGTCTCTTTATTTCTGCCCATTATCTTCTCCTTCCAAACAAATCGAATAAACAAAAACCCCTATTTCTCCTGAAAGCAGTAATCACGCATAAGACTGATCATGTTTTTTGACAGGTCGTTTATGCGTCGGGTTCGCGCGGAAACAGCCTATAGCTGTCCACTACTCAGGCAGCAGAGAAAAGCTGATCTTGCTTTTACTCTGTACCGCCCGCGCGATTTACCCGGCAAGCATAACGACTGGCAAAACCGTGGTCAGTCTTAGCGTGATTCATCATTCTCATCAAAATACGGGGTCTTGTTTTATTTTTTACTGCGAATTTTGTGATTTACTCCTTCTCAAAGAAGAAGGACTTGTTTCTCACAAATCCGAGATCCTTATAGTTCATGATCTGCTCTGTACTGCCGATAAAAAGCATGCCTTCCTTAACCAACGATTTGTTGAACTTTGCGTAGATCTCATCCTTTGCCTCATCAGTAAAATAGATCACAACATTACGGCAGACAATCAAGTTACAGTTTGTCGGGTACGGATCCCGGAGCAGGTTGTGCTCACGGAAATCTACATGCTTCTTGATGTCTTCAGAGATCTGATAGGAATTACCAATCTTGGTAAAATACTTTTTCTTAAAGTCATCCGGAACAGAAGCGATGCTCTTTTCATTGTAAAGACCAACCTTGGCAGCCTCTAATACCTGTTTGTCAATATCTGTAGCAATGATCCGGATATCAGAAAGTGGCAAATGGCGGCTAAGCGCCATCACAAGCGAATACGGTTCATCTCCGGTAGAGCATGCCGCACTCCAGATCGTAAGCCTTTTACCGAACTTTTGAATAAGCTTTGGAAAAACCTCCTGATCTAAGATCTTCCACTGTTCCGGATTGCGATAAAACTCGGATACATTGATCGTGAGGAAGTTGACAAACTGCTCAAACTTATCCTTATCCTTCTTGATCAGCTCCACATATTTATCATAGCTGTCCACCTTGTTCTTTCCGATCAAAGTGTCAATTCTGCGCCGCATCTGTTTTTCTTTATATGCGTTCAGATCGATTTTTGTCAGAGCATAGATATCTTTTTTAAACTTCTCATAATTATCCAACATGTTTGATTTTCCTTTTTGAAGACTGTTTCATTTTTGTAGGATAGAAGCAATTTCATTAGAATGCAAATAATCCCTGCGGAATGTTCCGCAGGGATTTCATTTAAATCCTACTCAGCATCCTCTGCCGGTGCTTCTTCTGTAGCCTCTGCTGCATCTTCTTCAGGTGCAAGAAGTGCTTTCATACTCAGGCTGATCTTCTTATCTGCTTCATTGAAGTCGACGATCTTTGCCTCGATCTCCTGTCCGATCTTTAATACATCAGACGGCTTCTCGATGTGCTCTTTTGCGATCTGAGATACATGAAGCAATGCATCAATACCGGGTGTCAGTTCAACAAATGCACCGAAGTCTGTCATACGTGCAACCGTTCCTTTCAGAACAGTACCTACTGCAAACTTCTCCTCCGCATTATTCCAGGGATTCTCCTCCGGGAATTTCATGGAAAGTGCAATCTTTGTATCGTTGATATCCTTGATGAATACTCTTACGGTATCACCAACATTGAACACCTTCTTGGGATTCTCAATTCTGCCCCAGCTCATCTCTGAGATGTGAAGCAGACCGTCTACTCCGCCAAGATCGATGAATGCACCGAAGTCGGTTACATTCTTAACAGTTCCCTCGATCACATCGCCAACAGCGATCTTAGCAAACAGCTCCTTCTGCAGCTCTGCCTTCTTTGCTGCAACTAACTGCTTTCTGTCACCGATGATACGGCGTCTGCGGGGATTGAACTCAGTAATAACAAACTCAATGTCCTGTCCCTCGTACTTGGAAAGATCCTTCTCATAAGTATCGCTTACAAGGCTTGCAGGAATAAATACTCTGGCCTCATCAACGATCACACTTAAGCCTCCGGTAAGTACCTGGGCAACCTTAGCTGTAAGAACTTCACCGTTCTCAAAAGCTTCCTCTAAGCGCTTGCTGCCTTTCTCTGCTGCAAGGCTCTTGTAAGAAAGGAGAACCTGTCCTTCGCCGTCGTTCACTCTCTTTACCTTTGCTTCCATTTTGTCTCCAACAGAAACTAATGTGGTAAGGTCTACATTGGGCTCGTTGGTATACTCGCTGCGGTTGATGATTCCATCTGACTTATATCCGATGTTCAAGACAATCTCGTCCGGCTTTACATCGATGACCGTACCCTCCACAATTTCATTCTGTCGGATTGTCTTTAAAGACTCTTCCAGCATTTGTTCAAAGCTCATTTCTGACATACTTTTGAACCTCCTCAATAATATTATTTGGGGTGGATGCCCCTGCAGTAATACCTACGTCGTCAAGTCCACGAAGTTCTGTCAAATCCAAATCTTCCAGTGTCTGTATATAGTAAGTATTTTTACATTCATCCTTACATATCTCAAATAGCTTCTGTGTATTGGAGCTGTGACTGCCACCTATAACAATCATTGCCTGCGACTCCCGGGCAAGCACTCTTGCTTCTGTCTGCCGCTCATCC
>JAQYOU010000108.1 GCA_028727105.1 bacterium | reverse complement strand
CCACAAACGGAACCCCACTCCTGACCTTCTGCCGATACTCTTTTTCTTCCTGCTCCTGCTGTCGTTTTCTCTCCGCTTCACAATATGTGTCATACTCCCTTACCACCCGATTTTTAAATGCTATCATTTTCTGTTTTCTTTCAGTCGGCTGGTTTTCGTACGTCCCATATTTGAGTTCCTTGTACGCTGCCTCCAAATTTCCGGAATCGTAAGAAATATGTGCCTGGCAATATTCCATGAGTTCCTGTGTGTTTTCATAGTTCTCCTGCTCAATAATGCTCAATACATCGCTTGCATCTTCGTATTGTTCCTGATCGATCAGTTTTTCCGCTTCCGTATATATGATTTTTACTTCCCGCTTATGTGAGTAATCAAGATACATTCCAAACCCAACTGCAAACACAACCGCAATGATACTTAATACGCCCAATACATATTCTTTTTTCATTCGGATTCTCCTTTCTCAACTTGCCTTGTAACCAGGAACGGTTCAATTACATCATCCGATAAAAAGTGATTGCTTTTCCACATCGCGTCCGGATTGTGAAACCTTAGAAATCAAAATCATCTGGGTCAAGTCCGGTATCTTCTAATGCTTCCCGACGCTCATCCTCGTCCATAAATTCCAGTTCTTCACGATCCAGACCCGCCAGTTCCAATTCATCGTCGTAATCCTCTGCTTCATCTTCGTCAAAATCACCAGCATCTCCAAAGAGTGCTTCGTGTTCTTCTCTGCTACTGCAAAGCATCTCCATTCCAAAGTACGCCTCTGCAGCATCTACGTTTCCATCTCTGTTTAAATCCATCCACTTCATAGTCAGCCCCCCTATTTCAATACCAAGCACAAAAAGAATACAAATCCCAGCGGTGGAAATACCACTCCAAAAATGATTGATAAAATCAACAGAATCCAATCTCCGCTCCCTGTTGATCTGCTTCCATATCGTCTTTCATCGCAATCGCAGTAAGGACCTGTGCAATCACTGTAATGATTTGTGCTATCGAAACCGTTGTTTTCCATATAAGCCACCTCTCTCTTTTTTTGTTACATTTTTTGAAGCCTCAGTTCTTTGATATGTCCCTATCCTACACCAGTGAGTGTCCAATAAACCTCGCAGAACTAATGTTCAGCCCCTGTCTATCTGTCTTATATTTCTTTTCTGCTCTTTGAATTAAAAATCGAAAAAAGGCGCAGGATCTCTCCTGCGCCCATGATTCACTTGCAATGTATGCTGTTTATTAATCGTTCCCAGTTCAGTCCTACGGATTGCAGATCTTGCATGGTTCATAACCATCAGAAATAATGTGATCCCTGGTGTCCTTCACTTCTTTTTTGTTTTTTTCGCTCATCTGCTTTACTGACCTGCAACCCGGCTTATGAAATTTCTTCGTATTCGTATTCAGGATATAGGTCTGATTTGCAGCGGTAGTACCGGTATCCTTACTTGTATCCGAATCTTTCTTTGTATCCGCTCCGCTGCTTCCGCTTCCTGCATTTGCGCCGCTGGAAAGCTTGCTGTCACCGTTTTTATAGTTGATCGTAATACCCGGCTGTACGTTATACGCATAGATGCAGAATGAAATGCCCTTTCCTTTATCTTCTACCGAATATGCTTCCATCAGAACTCCGCTTGCCAGCAGATTGTTTCCCTCAAAGACCGGAGTCACACGGTAAAGCACGTGATTTCCTGTATCCTCCACGTACTGGGCTACCTTGATCTCGTAAGGCAGCATGCCTTCGTTATTCAGATATCGGGTTCCCGTGATCAGATTTTTCTTATTTGCGTTCTCTGCAGTCAGGCAATATGCGATCAAGTGACAACGGTTATAGAGGTAGTTTCCATCCACGATTCCATTGTACTTCACGGTATACCAACCGCTCGGCTTGATGGATCCGATCTCACCACGTTCCTCCGTAGGCATCAGTTCCGGACAAACATTTGCATAGGCAACACCACATCTTCCCATCTTATCCAGTTTCTGATAGCTTTCAAAGGCTTTTGTGTTTTTCTTCTCTCTTTCGGTAAAGTATGGCTTGTTGCCATTTACTTTTACCGTGGCCTTTCCATCGTATTTCGGAACGTCCTTAATAGAAAAAGATTTTGCTGCCGCCAGGGTGATGACAGCTGTGTCCATTCCATCATTTGTCGGCACAGACACCGGCGATAAGATCATGGACGCAGCAAGAAATACAGCTATTGCAAGCTGCTTCAGATATTTTCCCTTGTTATGATTCATTTGTGCTCTCTCCTCCCACATATGTGGCTCTCTATCTTCAGTGTAGCATATTTCCATCATCTTGTAGAGAAAATCTTTCACATTTTGGTTTCGACGATCTTTATAGTAAATATTAATGTAATCACACACATGTGCACTCTAAAAGAAGGCATGGACGATATTGCATCAGGCAATACCCGCCCTTTTTCCGAAGCAATGGCTGATATTCGGAGTCGTCGTAAATGAGTTATCAGCTTCACATCACTTCCACTGCTGAACATGACTTGATGCGGGCTGCTGATTATATCGAATTTTCACTTAAAAATCCGGATGCAGCAGAACACCTGCTAGATACTGCCGATGAACAGATCTCTTCTCTGTCTGAGTTTCCTGAAAGGTTTCCTCTGGTAGATGATCCTGTGTTAGCCAGCTGGAAGATACGTTTTGTTATCGTTAATTACTATCTGGCGTTTTATACGATTGATGAGGAAAAGCAACTGGTAATCGTTGTCCGGTTCCTCTTTCAACACAGTAACTGGAATTCCATTCTTCGACAAGGTTTTCCCTTGATTTAGGTGAACGTAAAAAATCCGCTCAATGAGCGGATTTTTTTATGAAAACCTATGTTGTTTTTAATTTTTTTCAATCTTCCATCATGCAAACCTTCACGTGATAGGTTTTGCTCTCGCCCG
Organism: bacterium; assembly: GCA_028727105.1. Classification (GTDB taxonomy): domain Bacteria; phylum Bacillota; class Clostridia; order Lachnospirales; family Lachnospiraceae; genus W0P33-017. The sequence continues at coordinate 49,830 of JAQYOU010000108.1, read as the reverse complement.
GCTGCAGGAATTTCAGCATTCCGCTCTTTCTCATGACATCTCTGCCATCCGGGTAGCAGTTGCCGCACTCCAGTCCAAGAACATAATCTCTGACTCCCATCATCTTCCACTCTACAAAGCCGTCAAGCTCCGATGCATCAAAGCTGATGCGAAGTCCTGCATTTAATTTGGGCTGATAGATTTCTGCACTTCCGTTCTCATCCGGAAATTTGTGATAATAACAGCGCTCCTGATACCCTGCTGTCGGCTTCTCCATATGCATCCAGTTTTCGATATCATCCGCTGCATGCGCATCTCTTGGTATCACTTCCACAGATGGGATCGTGATCACGCTGTCCTCGTCCAAAAGCGGATATCCCATATTCATATGATACAAAATTTCCATCGGTTCCACCCTGTCACCGGTATTGGTGATACTGTCACAGATCTCAAACTCATTCGTTTCTGTTGAGACGATGATCTCTCGTTCCAGTCTCAGCTTTCTGCCAAAAATCTGCTCATCCTTTGTGACTGTATGTACGATTAACTTGCCTGTTTCCTCCATCCAGTATGCCTGTTCGCACGGATAATTGGCAATAGAGCCATGCAATGGCAGTTCTTCTCCCTCATCCGTACATGGACTACCTACCGCCTGCAATCCGCAGGTGGTAAGAAACCCGGCAGTAAAGGAGGACAGCCAGTTACTGCCTATGCTGTCATAGTAGGCCGGTGCCACATAACCGCACGGAGACATGTAACTCATATTGATTCCTTTGTAGCGGAGTCTTGTAATATCTCCATTTCGGTCAGGGGAAATCGTAAGCTCCAGCCCCTTTCCGTTATTCACTTCAAACAGGCGCATTCCATCGCCCTTTCCGCCTACCAGACGGTGTTCTTCGATTCCATAAAGCTGGGAATCATGTCCGATATATGGATTCATCCTGATATCCTCCTTACATCAATGGTCTGACTGCCTGATATACCTGTCGATACCGCTCAAATATCTTTTGATACTTTTCATGCATCTCTTTTCTCGGCACATAAGTTACGGTTTCCTCTACCATGTGAGCAGCCGCATCCGCAAGATCAGCAAACAGTCCGATAGCCACTCCTGTCAGCATGGCACTTCCAACGGTTCCCGCATCTACTGTTTTTAATCCAGTCATCGGAAGGTTCAGCATATCCGCCTTCATCTGCATCCAGACCGCAGAGTGCGCACCTCCCCCGGTCGCATGTAACTTCCGGAAATGGATTCCTGAATTCTTCAATGCCTGCATGTTCAGGTACATTTCATAGACAATACCCTCCATACAGCCGCGATAAATGTCTGCTGCGGTAGTAGCCGTTGTAAGTCCTAACACTGCACCCTTTGAACCGGTGTCCATATATGGCGTTGCCGCCCCTGCAAAATGCGGAAGAACTAACAGCCCGCTCGGCTCTTCTCCCCCGTGCGTTTCTGCGTACATTTTTTCCAAATATTCATTTACGGAAATGCCCTGCTCCCCTGCTATCTGTTTTTCTTTTCCGGCTATCGTATCCACACACCACTGCATCAGTGCTCCGCCTGTGTAAGAAAATGCATAGGCAACATATTTTCCCGGTATGACATACGGCACAACGGAAAAATATCCCTCATACATCACATCAATATCAGGCAATTCATCGTAAATCGGAGTCAGACACTCTACGGTTCCGGCTCCGTCAACTGCCACCGCCCCGTCAAATGCTCCTGCTCCGACTGCCGCAGCCACCTGATCATGGCTGATGGACACAACCTTCGTATCCCGGGATAAGCCGGTGCTTTGTGCAGATTTTTGTGTGATCGTTCCTGCCACGGTACCCGTAGGCACCGGTTCCGACATCAGACTTACATCTATGCCAGCTGCTTCAAATATTTCCTTACTCCAGCAAAGATTTTTTATATCGAATGCCATCGTGCGTGTGGCAAGCGAATAGTCGATCTGCGCTTTTCCGGTCAGATGATAGACCACGTAATCTTCCATCAACAGGATCTTTCTGGTATCAGCGTAGACCTCCGGAAGGTGCTCTTTCACCCACATGATCTTTGAAATGCTGTACATTTCATGCGGTCTTAATCCCGTAATGTGTGCAATAGACCTCTCACCGAGTTTTTCGATCAATTGCCGGCATTCTTCCTGTCCTCTCGGATCAGTATAAAGCATTGCCGGATGAAGCGGATTTCCCGCATCATCCACACAGACAAAGGTCTCACCAAAGCTGGTCACACCGATTCCCGCAATGTCAGGATACTTTTCGGACATTTCATGAATACATGCATATACACCTTCCATGATCACCGATACGTCCACTTCATGTCCGCCTACGGCACGCTTTACCGGATAATCGCGGTATGCTTTATCCAGATATGTGCCCTGTTCATCAAAAACAGTACATTTACAGCCGGTTGTTCCAATATCCAGTCCCGCAATTTTCATAGTCATTCCCTCAATTAATCAATGTCAACCCACTCATATCCAAGGTATGTAGTAAAGGCCTCTTTTAAGATCTCCTTCATATGTCCGACACCTACGCAGGTATGATGCTTGAAGCCACCCTTCGCAAGCTTGATCATTTTATCCTGCATATTTTCAATGGCACAAACGCCTGCACATCCGAAATATGCCTCTTCGATGGGATCATCGGTGAATTCTGCCTCACTGGCGTACATAACCACCTTGCCATCCACGGTTAAGCAGTTGGAAATCGTAGTTTTCATCGGGCGAATACGACCTTCGTTGGTTCCCCATCCGGATCCCGGATCACCTTTTGCAAACATCTTGTGCTCGGTAACCGTTCCTTTTCCAGCCATAAGACCCTGCGCAGTCGATCCGCAGTGGAACAGGATCACCTTGTTCTCATCATCTCCGTAGTTATTGTTCCAATCAAGGACTGCGGTAGGCTGCTCACTTGCGAGAGCCATTGCCCTCATGGATATCGCAGAGGTCAGATCAATCTCACAGGAGGTCACGATACCGCGGTCATTCAACTCAGAAAGGAGTACACATGGACATACACGGAGGATCGTTTCCATCTCATTCCAGCAGCGAATTGCCAAAGCGTCCAGATGATACTCTTCCACATACTCGTCAATGACAACAGAAATTTTAGCCAGCGTATTCTTGTTGTTCTCCGGAACCTTACTGAAATCAGCATATTTCATAAGGCTTTCCTTCTTAGCAGCTACAGCCGCATCCTCATCGGATTTTTCATTTACTTTAAATACAAGCTCTGAAAGATCAAAGGACTCTACAGTGATGCCGTTTTTCTGTAAACCGATCTCGTCAAATCTGGTCGTCTTGAATGCTGTGGTTCTTGCGCCAATGCATCCGATCGTGAATCTCTTCATTCCATTTACAACGCGGCAGATTGCAGCAAAGTCTCTTAAATTCTCCTGGAATTTCTCAGAAAGCGGATGAACCACATGCGGTTTCAATACGGTGAAGGGCACCTGATACTGTGTGAATACATCTGTGACTGAGAATTTTCCGCAAAATGCATCTCTGCGGTGTGCAAAATCCATCTTTCCAATCTCATCCGGATATGCCTGCATTAAGATCGGCACTCCGGCATCCTGTAACGCAGTGATCGCACCATTCTCATCCGCAAAGATCGGCATGGAAAAGATCACACCGTCATATTGTCCTTCATGCTCCTTTAACCACTTTGCATAGAGCAGTCCTTCATCCCTTGTCTCAATTCCGCCATATCTGGTCAGTTCGGCATCCATCGCGATATAGTCATAGCCCGCATCTGTGACTGCCTTGATCATATCCTCTCTTGCTCCGTAAATTAACTCTCCCGGCATAAAGCCTCTGTTACAGAATGCCAGTGCAAATGTCATCTTCTTTCCCATCATTACACCCTCCTTTTTAATCCATTAAGGCGAACATTTTCATTGCCGCCTTTACGTTTTCTTTCATTGCATCTCTTCCCGCCATACTTATCGAAGAGAAGAAGATCGGCTCATCGGATCTCAATGTTTTCAGATAGTCAGCAACCGCATTTCCGCCGGATTTATCCATGTATGTAAAATAATTCACTTTTCTGACTCCGGCTTTGATCGCCTTGCCATAGTCTTCCCTGCTCACTCCGGAGCCACCATGCATGACCACCGGAATATTGTTCGTCAGACTTCTTACATTTTTCACAACATCAAAGTCCAGCTTCGGCTCTGTCAGATAGATACCATGTGTTGTGCCGAAAGAACATGCCAATGCATCGATTCCGGTTTCTTCCACAAATACTTTTGCCTGTTCGGGATTGGTATAGATCTTGGTATCGTCTGCTTCTCCTGTATCATCACCTGCGCCTGACTCTCTTCTTCCCATGGAACCAAGCTCAGCCTCCACGGAAGCACCCGTCTTAGCCGCCATCGCTACTGCTTTTTTCGTATTCTCCAGATTTTCCTCATAGGAAAGTGTGGAACCGTCATACATGATCGCTGTAAATCCCATATCCAGTGCCTGCTGCAGATATTCCAAAGTCTCACCATGATCCAGATGTACACACACCGGAACTTTGGATTTCTTCGCTGCTTCTACCATGATCGGCCCGATCAGGTCCAGTGAGATCCACGGTTCATGGCACTGTGCGAACTGGATGATGACCGGAAGCTCCAGCTCCTCGGCTGCTTCGATCACTGCCTGTAACCCCTCCAGATTCGGCGTATTAAAAGAGCCGATGGCAATCTGTTTTTCTTCCGCGATTTTCATTACGTCATTAAGTGTTGCTAACATAAGTACCTCCTCCTGTGATTTGTTATCTTAATCATATCTTCTCTCGCATAGGTTTTATATAGAAGTCTGTTCTTTTTACTTTGAATTTGTTCGCTGATATGATAAAATATCCAAAGAAACTGCATTTTTTATTTCACGAATGAGGTAGTAGTAAACATGATTTCAACCTTTGATCTGACAAAACTAAACTCGCTTCTTGAGGATTTCTACCGGCTTACCAGGATCCGTATTACAGTCTTTGATGACCAGTTTGCAGAGCTGGCTTCCTATCCGGAACACGTTGCACCTTTCTGCCAGATCATCCGCACGGATAAAGAAGGTCACGAGCAATGTAAAAAATGTGACCAGGAAGCATGTCTTCGTGCCGCAAAGCAGCATTCTCTTTACACCTACCGCTGTCATGCGGGTCTCACAGAGAGCATCACACCGCTTTACCTCGGAAACATTATCATTGGGTATCTTTTGTTTGGTCATGTATTTGCTTATGATTCCCACGAAAAGGGCTGGCATATCATTGAAGAAAAATGCAGGAATTATAAGCTGGATATGGATCTGCTGAAAAAGGAATGTTTTTCCATGCCGCTTCACTCAGAGGATTATATTACCTCTGCCTCCCACATTTTGGAGGCAGTTGCAAGCTATCTCTGTCTGGAACGCATGGCCTGCCTGCGGAAGCAAGAGCTTCCGGTACAGATTGATGAATATATTCAGACTCATTTTCTGGAAGACATCACTGCTAAGGATATCGCTGAAAAATTTGAAATTGGAAAAACCCAATTATATGAGATTGCAAAACAGAATTATGGTGTAGGGATTGCAGAACATATTCGAAACTTAAGAATTGAGAAGGCGAAACAGCTTTTGGAAAACAATCGCCTTCCTTTAGCCGAAATCGCCTCTCAATGTGGATATAAAGATTATAATTATTTTATTACTGTATTTAAACGTGTAGTGGGCATTTCACCCAAAAAGTATCAGAGTATTTCAGAAAGATAACTATCATTCTTCCACAAGGCCCTTTCTTACGATTATTTCAGTCCCAGGGCCTTTAAGATCTCATCCAGTGCCAGCGAATATTCATCGCGGTCTTCAATTGCATACAGTTCTCTTGCCTGCTCCTCAGTCACATTAAACTGATCCTGCAGCTGCATGACCGTCTCAGAGACAAGCATGTTCATCTGTGTGGTGACACCCCATTCCTCGGCTTCCGCCATATGCAGATCCGATCTGCCGAGCGCGCGTACCAGACAATCCAGCGCCAGATCAAACTTTCGCACCTCCATCATGGAATAATATGCCTTCAGCTCCGTCTGCACGCCGGCCAGTGCCTTTGCCCGCTCATAAAGCCCGGTCTCACTCTCACCGATCTTAACAGCCGCCAGTTCCTCATAGCTGCCCACATAATCTCCGCGGTCAAAACGCTGCTCCGATGCACGGAGGGCATTTTTTTTCATCAGCATATTGTTTCCAAGGAACACCAGCGCAAATACCGACAGCGCAAGCAGACAGATCATGATCACCGGTCCTCTCGGAAGCGGTTTCTCACGAGGCCCTTTTTCCTTCGGCTTTTTCTCTTTTTTCGGCTTAGGAGGCTTGGGCTCCTTTTTCTTCTTTTCCTTTGGCTCTTTTTTCTTTTTCGGTTCTTTTTTCTTCTTTGATTTTTTGTCCTCGGGCTCCTCCATCATATCTCCGCTCATGGCCCGTAAGATATCCAGATTTTCATCGGAGATATTGTCAAGGTCATCTACGCCTTCGATGTTCTGCAGATCCTCCGCTGAGTCATCCTCGTCCTCGCCGAACATCAGATCCAAAAGTTTGGCAAAAAATCCTCTTTTCTTTTCTTTTTTTGTATTCTTCACCGCCTGGCTGCTCTCGGCAAGATCCGCCGCATGGGAGAGATTTTCCGGTTCTGCACTCAGATCCTCCAGAGAAATGTCCTGTTCATCCGCCTCCAGCATCTTTCCGATGTCAGAGAGCGCCTCATCCTCCGAAAGACTGTTTAAGAGGTTCATGATCCCCTCGTCATCAAGGTCCTCGTTCTCTGGAAGAAGGGTTTCTTCGTCCGCTTCATCCATGGCAAAGCCACCCATAAGATCTTCCCCGCCAACACCGATCTCTTCATCATCAAACAGACTTCCCAGCGCTTCCATTCCTTTCGGGAGAGCTCCGACATCCATTGGCTCATCATCTGCCGGCTTCTGAGTATCCGCTGCCGGCACGTCCTGAGCAGTCATGTCAGGCAGGTCATCCATTTCAAGCCCATTCATCAGTTCCAAAACATCATCCTGCGGCAGAAAGTCTCCCGTCAGATCCGGCTCGTCCTCCGGCAGATCAAACTCCGGCGTCAGGTCCGGATCATCCGCCCGGGGCTCTGCCTGGGAGGCATTGACCAGCTGCTCGATCTGATCCATATAGGCATCGTCGTCATCCGCAGTCTGCGCTTCCTTCATCCGCTCAAATTCAAGCACCTCTCCATCCAGCTCAGCCTCAAATTCTTCCAGGAACCGGTCCGCATCATCCTGCTGTAATTCATCCTCAAACTCGCGCAGAAACTCGTTTTCTCTGACAGTCTCCAGCGCTTTCATTGTCTTTGGCGGCAGATTTTTCTTTGTCATATAGGGATCCGGCGCCTGTTTTTTCTGTTCGAAATCCTCATCGAATTCACTGAGCTTTTTTGTCACGTTATTTAACAGACTGTCCAGGTAATCCTCATTATTACGCATCAAATCTCCCTCCTTTCATCTACAGATCCTGTCACCGGCAGCTTCTTACGAACGCCTTGCGACGAAAAGTGAGAGTGCCAAAAACAGCTTCCCGTTTCTGAACGCTCTCACTTACTTTTCATTCAAATACTGTCATCACTTTATAACACGATCGATCAATTTGTCTACCGTATCTACCAGCTGTCCGATCTCCGGTTTTGTCAGCTGTGCATCCGCACCAAGTGACTCACCCTTTCGGCGCATCTCCTCATTGACCAGAGATGAGAAGATGATCAGCGGTATATCCTTCAGTTCATTATCGGACTTTACAAGCTTTGTCAGGCGGTGACCATCCATGATCGGCATCTCAATGTCTGTGATGATGCAGTGTACCTTTTCATGAACCGTTCCCTCTGCCTTATACTGCAGCAGCTTATCCCAGGCTTCTTTTCCGTTATTGTTCACATTCAGATTTGTGTAACCGGATTTCTTCAGGCAATCCGTGATCAGCTTGCTCAGAAGCGGTGAATCCTCTGCCATCAGGATCGGAGAATCACATCTCTGGCGCTCTCCGCGCTCCTCGATATCGCTTACCTTAAGTCCGGTATCCGGGCTGATATCTGTAACGATCTTCTCGAAATCAAGAATGATGACCAGCTTTCCGTCCAGCTTGATCACGCCGGTAGAAACCCCGTTTTCTCCGGCATTGATCGTTGAATCCGGCTCAATGATGTCTGCCCAGGAGACTCTATGGATTCCAATGACTTCATCAACATGGAACGCAAGATCCAGCTTGTTAAAGTTCGTAATGATAAATAATCCCTTCTGCTCGCCCTCTAAAGGAAGTGACAAACAACGTTTCAGATTGATCACCGTGATCATGACGTCACGCGGCATAAAGATACCTTCCACACTGGGCTGGGCATTGGGAATCGGAGTTACCGGCTGGTATGCTAAGATCTCACGGATCTTTGCAACATTGATTCCGTAATGATTGTTATTCAGTGTAAATTCCAGCACTTCCAGCTCGTTTGTTCCATTCTCTAACAGAATATTTGTATCCATATTAATATCTCCTCCCGAAGCAATTCAATATAATTAGTCATATTATAGCATAAGTCCTATTGAAATTGCATATTTTTTTAGCACTTTTTTATGATTTTTACAGAAAAATCACTTTGGATGTCTTCTCCCCCACAGTCACCTTTAATTCCAGCTGTTCAACCGCGGTGACCTCGTCTTCTTTTACCTGGAAAAGGATGATCGTATCCTCTGATCCTCCTGCCGGTATCTTTTTCTCCCAGGTGCTTAAGTTTTCTTCTAAGATCGTCAATTCTGACGTTACCTCATGCGTACCGTTCACCTTCGCCCGGAACATCGGAAGTAAAGATAAAATGTCACATTTCTTCGCTTTTCCGGTCGGATTCTGCAGTGTCACATGAAGGATCAGAAGCTTTTTACCGGATTCAGGAATGATCGACTGATATTGATCCGTCAGCTCCGCCCCTGTGTAGACTGCCTGTATCCCTTTCAGTCCCAGCGCTTCGCTCAGCGTCGCCGATTCCTGTTCCTCTGTGCCGGCAGCTTCCGCATCATCACCCGCTTCGTCGCCATCCGCCTGCACCTGATCCTCCGGCTGCTGTCCGTTTTCATCAGTTTCCTCCGGCTGTGGCTCCTGCGTCTGATCTTCTTCCTTGAACGCTTCCGCATCCGCAGGCACAAACACGTAACGATAGCCCTCCGGCTGATGGACGTTGTATTTTGAGACTATATGCGCAGCATAATTCACTATGATCTCACGTTCATTATCCTGCAATTCATAAGGCTCTTCGCCGCATCCGCCAAGGATCACCGCCCCCGCTAAAAGCACGATACCCAGGAGACTTTTTTTCTTATTCAGATCTGTCATAAAAGGCCCCTTCCAAATTCAAATTCCACGGTTCGAACAGTAAGTGCTTCCACCGATTCTAAACAATTTTATGTTATCATTCTTTGTCGGTTCGCGCAACTGCATTTTTATCCAATTCCATCCAAAACTCGACACCGTCCGGCTGATTGGAAACACCGCAATCTCTGTGATGCGACTCCATGATCGCCCGCACGATGGACAGACCGATGCCGCTGCCGCCATACTCCCGTGTGCGCGCCTTATCTACCTTATAGAACTTGTCCCAGATCTTATCAACATCTTCCTCCGGAATACTGCTCCCGGTATTATATACACTGACACGCAGCACATCCTCCCTGTCAGTATAGAAGATACGGATCTGCTTCTCTCCGCCTGCATAATGAATGGCATTGCTTAAATAATTTGTGATAACCTCCTCGATCTGAAACTCATCGCCCCAGACATATGCCGGATCCTCATGAAATGACAGCTGTATTTCATTCTGCTGCAAAAGCAGTGACGAATTATCCACCACTCCCCGGATCAGTTCCGTAATATCGAAGCGGTCGATCGTCACTGCATCCTTTCCGAATTCCAAATGGTTGAGCGTAAGCAGCTTTTGCACCATCTGGTTCATCTTTCCGGCCTCATCCATGATGACCTCACAGTAAAAATCCCTGCTTTGCTCATCATCATTGATGCACTCCTGCAAGCCCTCCGCATAGCCCTGGATCAGTGCCAGCGGCGTCTTTAATTCATGAGAAACATTGGAGAGAAACTCTTTTCGCATCTCATCGATCTGCTCTTTTTTCTCAATATCACTTTTCAGCTCATTATTTGCTGTTTTCAGCTCCCCGATGGCCCGCTCCAGTGTCTTTGAAAGCTGGTTCATGTGCTGACCCAGCAGTTCGATCTCCTTGATGCTGCCGCCTTCCTCGTATTTTGCCGTAAAATCAAGCTCCGTCATCTGTCTGGAAATGTCTGTCAGCTGCCTGATAGGCCGCGTGATACGCTGTGTCACAAGTATCACGATGATCGTACTGATCAATATTCCGCAGATACCGATGTAAGCCAGAAAGCGGTTTGCGATGTTTACACTTTCCCGTATGCTCTCAAGCGCGGTACGCATCATGATCAGGTTTCCGTCATCCAGCGTCCCCCACAGCACCAGATATTCCGAGGACATCCGGTGATCGGTCACCAGAAGGACCGAATAATTATCCGTACTCAGCACCTCGTGGCGTGCCTTGTCGCTGGCTGCTCCAAACAAAACATCCATAAAACGGTTGATCAGATTGATGTTGTCATTCGATGTAGACCGGATCACCGTTCCGTCTGAAGAAATGATCAGCAGCTCGATATTTCCATTATCGCACAGCCGGTCCAGTTGGACATCCGTCTCGTTATCGGAAAGCTTCCCCTGCTTTGCCGCCCAGTTGACTGTCTCAAAGCCGTTTACCAGCTGGTCCGCTTTCAGTTTGCTGTAATATTGTTCCAAAAAGGTTGTATTCAAAAACCAGCACAGTAATACTGTGCCGGCCACAAGTCCGATGATCACCATGCAGATCTGCGTGGTGATGGAGCGCTGACGCGCATGTAGTGCATGCTTCATCTATTTCAGTCCTCTCAACATAATAAGAAGTATGCATGTCCGCTCCGCACCGTACGTGCAAAGTCGCGGACATTGCATCACTTCTTTTCTTCGAGAAATATGCGCACCTGCTCCGCACCGTTCGTGCAAAGTCGCAGGTGTCGCATATGTTCTCTTAATCCACTTCAAACTTATAACCCATGCCCCAGATGGTCTTAATGCAGTCTCCATATGTTCCCATCTTACTGCGCAGCTTTTTTACATGGGTATCGATGGTTCGTGCGTCTCCGAAATAGTCATAATTCCACACGCTGTTCAATATTTTTTCCCGGGATAGTGCAAGTCCTGCGTTTTCCATAAAGTAAGTCAGCAGCTCAAATTCCTTGAAGCTGAGCTCCACCCGCTCCCCGTCGATCGTTACGATATGCGCCGCAAGATCCACCCGGATAGGGCCTGCGGTCAGCACCTGTTTTTCCTCCAGCTGGTTTGTTCTGCGAAGGATCGCTTCCACGCGGGCTACCAGGATCTTCGGGCTGAAGGGCTTTGAGATATACTCGTCCACGCCCAGCTCAAATCCGTTTAACTCATCACTCTCCGCACTTTTCGCTGTCAGCATGATGATCGGCACCTTCGAGTGCTCCCGGATCTCCTTGCATACCTCAAATCCGTTCATTTTTGGCATCATGACATCCAAAATGATCAGGGAAATATCCTTCTCTGCGTAAAACAGATCCAGCGCCTCTTCCCCGTCCGCTGCCTCTAACACATCATATCCTTTTTTCACCAGAAAATCCCGCACCAGCTTACGCATGCGGCTTTCATCATCCACTACCAGTATTTTAATCGTTGTTTCCATATAACATCCTCTCTTTCTGCAGAACAGCGGCTTCCCGTTCCTTCAGTTCCTGTTCCCAGCCTGCATATTTGTTCTGAAGCTCGTTTTCATAGTTGAGCACCGTCGGACTGCTGCTGCTCATAGCGATCGCAAACATCACAAGGATCACTGCGGCAGCAAAAAAATTGACGATCAGCGACCAGTGAAAGGCTCGTTTGCTCTTACCGGACTCCTCCTGCAGCGCCGCCGTTGTTCCCGCCGCATCCGCCACCTTTACGGTGGAACGCACGGGGATCGGCGGTATCTCTTCATTTGACACGTGGGGCATGGTATACAGGTAATCCTGCAGCTCCTGCAGATACGCGTATCCTACCTGGGTCTGGAACATCTGCTGCGCGATCATCCGCTGATAGATCGTAAGCACACGTTCGGGATACTGCAGATCCACCCTGGATTTCATATACCGGACACCCTCCGCCTCTTTTTTTGCTTCTTTATAAAGATCCTCGTTGTCAAAGGAAAAGCCTTCCACTACCCATACATCTTTTTTTGCCATAATCATCCCACTCTTTAAACGAAAAATAGTCCTCTCATTTCTTATTATCGTACATTTCCGATCATTTGCAAGTAAAAACTTTTCATTTCACAGTATCTACATAATTTCCATGTTTTTGAACAATATCACAAATTTTTTCTTTCTTTTTTTTCCTTATATGGTATAATTGCTATATATGTAAAAAACGTGTAAAACGTGCGAAAAAGTACAATCAGGAGGTTCGCTATGAGTAAGGAAGCGATTGGCACACAGAAGAAAACAACTGCCGCAAAGCCTGCAAAGGCTCCCAAAACAGCAAAAGCTGCAAAACCTGCAAAGACAAAACAGGCAAATCGTGGTAAGAAACGTGAAAAGAGATCCAGCATCAAGACAAAGATCCTGATCCCGATCCTTTTCCTTACTTTTGTCATTCTTGCATCCGGGCTTTTGAACATCACCAGCATGAACACCATGCAGGAAGGCAGCACAATCCTCAGCTCCAAGAGCCTGCCTACACTGGTCGCACTGGACACTGCTATTGCCGACTTCAGCGATCTCCAGCGTCTCATATATGCACATTGTCTTGCCGAGGACAAGTCCTACATGGAAGAATATCAGAACAAGGCGGACGAACTGTTTGCAGAGATCGAAACTGCCCTTGCCACCTACGAGGCAGGTGTCACCTCCGAGGAGGATCTGCAGCTGATCAAGAGTTTCAACGACAATTTCAGCATGTATACATACACCTATGAAACCGCCGAACAGCTTAGCTACAACATGATGAAAAAGCTGGCACAGTCCTACGTACCGAACCTGATGCAGCACAGTGCCGACACTATGCAGGAACAGCTGAATACGATGAAGGCAAACATTCAGGCTACCATTGATCAGGAGGTTCTGGAACAGCAGGAAAGCTATAAGAAAGCTGTTGTCACAACCATCATTGCTACGATCATCGGATTTATCGTGGCGATCCTGGCATATCTGCTTGTAAACCGCAGCGTGATCCGCCCGATCAAGAAATCCACCGAGAGTCTCGATAAGATCGTTGCCGACATTCAGGCCGGCCACGGCGACCTGACCGCCCGCATTAACCTGAAATCCACTGACGAGTTGGGACGTCTTGCAAAGGGAATCAACGTCTTTTTGGAGACACTGCAGAACATCATGTCCCAGATCGTTTACAACGCCGACCATCTGGGAAGCGTTGTAAATACCGTTTCCGGCAGCGTCAATACCGCCAGCGGAAACGCTTCAGACATTTCCTCCTTGTTAGAGGAATTGTCCGCTACGATGGAAGAGGTATCCTCTACTACAACGAATGTAAACGACGAGGTAGCGAATGTCGGTACAGAAGTGTCAAGCATCGCTCAGGAAACCATTACAATGAACAGCTATGCCGCAGAGATGGAGACACGTGCAAGAGAGCTTGAGCTGGCAGCCCAGCGAAACAAGGAAAGCACCAGCGAGATCATCGGCGGTATCATCACCTCTTTGAAGGCGGCCATCGAAGAAAGCAAGAGCGTTTCCAAGGTCAACGATCTGACCGACGAAATCTTAAATGTTTCCAGCCAGACAAACCTCCTGGCACTGAACGCTTCCATCGAGGCAGCCAGAGCCGGAGAAGCCGGCAAGGGCTTTGCAGTCGTTGCGGATGAGATCCGCACGCTGGCAGATTCCACCAGAGAGACAGCAGGAAACATTCAGGAGATCAACCTGATGGTTGTCCGCGCAGTAGACGCATTGGTTGAGAATTCACATGCGATCGTAAACTATGTGAATGAGACCATCCTTCCTGATTATGAGAAATTCGTAGAGACCGGAAAACAGTATCGAGACGATGCAACTCATATCAATCACACGATGAATGTATTCGAAGAGCGCACAAACCACCTGTTAAAGATCATGCAGGAGATTTCAGAAGCCGTCAACGGCATTGCTACCGCGATCGAAGAAAGCGCGTTAGGTGTTACAAATGCAACAGAGAACACCTCCACCCTGGTCAGCAACATCGAGATCGTTAATCAGGAGATGGGCACCAATCAGAAGATCAGCTTACAGTTAAAGCAGGAAGCAGATCGCTTTACAAACTTATAATTCGAGACAGAAAAATCCGCCGACTACACGTCGGCGGATTTTTTCACATATGTAAGAATTTTTCTACCTCTTCACAGATCTGCTTTGGCTCGATCGGTTTTGAAAGATAATCATTGAATCCCGCCTCAAGATATCGTTTACGAGCGCCCACACTGTCATCTGCTGTAAGGAGTACAACCGGAACCGGATCCTGTCGCCCGCTTTCTTTTTCCCGCTCCCGGATCTTTTCCAGCACCTGGGTTCCATCCATTCCCGGCATCATCTGATCCATAAAGATCAGATCCACATCCTTGCGTTCCAGGATCCTCAGACATTCCAATCCGTTCTTTGCCATGATCGTCTTTAATTTCAGCCTGTGGAGCCATCCATCCATTTCCTTTAAATAAAGCAGATTATCATCCACAACCAGAACCGTAGGCTGCTTCAGCTCCTGCTGTTTTCGTTCTTCCGGCAACGACTGTGCCTGCGCCTCTATCTCCGGCTCTTCCCCGGTCCCATAGGGAGCATTGTCCACCACGCGCTGAGGAAACATCACAACGACCTTGGACCGGTTCCTGTCCACACTGCACTCCATCGTACCCTTCATTTCCAGCAACAGGCGCTTACAAAGCGAATAGGGAATATAGTTGACCTCCGACTCTGTCTGTTTGTCCGAGCGCTGTGCCAGCGCTGATAACCGGTTCAATTCTCCGGTCAGCATGCCCTTATCATCCAGATAAAGTGTCAGGATCAAAAGCGCATCCGCATAACGCATCTCTGAAGCGACCTCCAAAAGAATACCGGAGATCCTTGAGGACATACCTGCGCATCGCAGGATACCGGCCAGAACACGTTCCACACCCTTTCTGTCACCATACCAGTTTACAGGAAGCTGCGGACTAACAGTCATCTCGATCTGCTGACATCTTCCCTGTCTGCGTTCCTCGATGAGCGATCTCAGCGACTGTGCCAGCTCACTGGTCTTATACTCATGCTCCATTGCTGTTTTCCGGCGCTGATCAGGGGAATAATCCAGCATCACAGCCACCATATCTTCCAGCTTTTGTCCGGCCTCCAAAACCTCCAGCGACATCTCCCGCACATCCTCAGATGTACGTTCATCCTGACAGATCGCATCTGATCGATTTTTTATGATGTGAAGCGGCGATCCAAATCCATGTGTCATATGATGCAGGAACAGATTTCTTGTCTTATCTGATGCAGTTGCATGAGCCTGGATCTGCTCCAGATCCCGCATGTAATAATATTCATCCGTACAGTCATACATCCACATCACGTAGCCGGTGAGTGTTCCATTCTCCTTCAGCTCTGAAACGACAATGTTGCACATCTTTCCGTTATGCTCCAGCATATCGTGATTGTGCAGGTAGATCAGCTCCACAATCGCCTCACTTTCACCCTGCTGTTCCAGTTCCGGACAGAGCATGGCGGCGATGGAATTGTACGATTTCACATTCCGGTTACTGTCCAAAATGATATATCCCTCTCCCAGCTCGTCCAGGATCGTCTCACGGGCGATCTGGCCGTCATCCAGAAAGTGATAGTTTTTGTTAAAGTGATAGGTCAGCCAGCAGGCACTCATCATAAGTGTCGGTCCAAAGTCAAAACCGCCTGTCAGCCCCGCCAGATCCAACAGATATGCCAGGCAGTGAAGCACGGATACAAATGCGATGATCGTGATAACGCCATCCCGCTTCTTCTCCTGACGGATAACCGTTCCCACATACAGCACCGCTGCCGCAAGTAATGCCATATACGCCATAAAAACATATCCCATGGGCAAAAGCTCAAACTGGATCTGTACAGCCAAAAGCTTACCGGTAAAGGTATAATGATCAAACAGGATGTGGAAGGTTTCATCCACAAAAAGTATCGTCGCAAAGATCGCATTTAAGGTCCATAGGATGATCATCGCCCACTTTCTGATATGCAGATCACAGAACAGTGCGATCAGGTGAAGCATAAAGACCAGAAACAGCAGTGATGATACATATTGCGAGCGCACTGCCCACTGACTGCTCTGTTCCGACATTGTCGACAATGCCTCCAGATATCCATATATATTTAGCACCGCACAGATGGATGCCAGAAGCAGGATCCTCTGCTTCGTTGTATTCTTCTCCTGATAGATTCGATAGACCAGGACAAATGAAAGTAAAAAGATCAAAAACTGAACAGAGCGAACAATCATATAAACCACATTCATACGCATATTACTCCTTCGTAACATAGATTCATCCACTTTTATTTTATCCCCTTTTTCGCCCGATGTAAAGCACTTGTAAAAAAATGCAGACGGACAGATACGAAATCGTATCTGCCCGTCTGATTGAAAGAATTCATAGGAAGGCTATTTGATATTACAGGAGCGATCCTCCTGCTATGACTTTGGAATATCACCCGTTTGAAACATGTAGTCTGTATCCTCTACGGAATAATAAACCACATGCCCTGCTTTCGGATATCCCATCCCAAGCGATTCTGCTTTTTCCCGGACGATATACAGATCCCGGGCATCCTCCAACCGCTTTTTTGCATCTTCGTTGGAAAGCCGAAGTGCATCTATCTCTTTTTGCAGCACCGCAACGCGGTAGATCTTTTGCTGCACCTGAAAATTCAATTGCAAAAACACGGTACATACCACAGACGCCGCGATCATAACCAGTACCAGCCGTATCAGCCTGCCCCGGTCCTCCCGGATGGCACGATTTGCCTGAATGTTATAATAACGTTCCAGATTTTCCCTGTGGCGCTTCGCATAATATGCATCTATCTCTTCTTCGGTCATATGGACTGCTTTCTGTTCAAGCACTCTTCATCCCTGCCTTTATCTGTTCTAACAAGTCCATGACCGCTTCCGTATTCCCGCTGACCGCAACACGGAACAGTTGACCCTCGTCGTGATATTCATAGGACATCGCCTGTACCCCTTCTCCGCGCTTTTCCTGCAGAACGCGATACAGTTCCAATCCTTCTAATTCCGAAATCCCCGGGAAATCCAACAGCACACAAAAGGATGGTGCTGTCCGGTCCTGTTCTCCAAGAAATCCCCGCACGATCTGTGACGGGGAGCTTTGTCCCGGCATTTGTCTGGAAAATAATTTTTTAATCTCATCCTCGGTAAACCGCCATTGTACACCAATCTTCTGGCCTGTGAGCGTACCATCTTTTAAATAGTTACGGATGGTTCGGCTGGTCATGCCGGTCACCTGGGCGACATCCGCTACTGTATATAATTTTTCATCCAGCATACCGATGCCTCCTTGTTCTTATTATATTTCATTCTATTTCATTTGTAAACATTTTTTTACATTATTTTTATAATTTCTTCATCAATTTTACATTTTTTGTATATTTTTTCTTCTAATTAAATATATTTTCATTTACAAATATTCTTTTGCTCATTTTAATACTCTTTTTCCTCTTTCTATCTTTGTTTTATCTATTTTTATTTCAATTTCATATTTTTTCATATTAAAGATGCAAAAAAAGAATGCGCTTTGCGCATTCTTCGCGCCCGAGCGGTATGCGAAGCATATACTTCATCTCCGCGAGGTGCGCATCCTGCCGGAGGCTTTTTTCGTATAGGAGACGAAGTTTCCTATACGAAAAAAACAGGTGCCTCGCCCATCAATGATGTGAGACACCTGCATCGCAGCCCTTCCGCTGCGTGATCATTTTGTTCCGTTAGCCAAGATTTCGCACCTTAAAATCCCGCTCCGCTTCACGACGCGCATCTTTTTTTGCAATATCCTGACGCTTGTCATATAATTTTTTTCCTCGTGCCAGCGCGATCTCCACCTTCACCAGGCTGCCTTTGAAATACACCTGAACCGGCACTAACGTATAGCCTTTTTCCTTGATCTTTCCCAGCAGCCGCATGATCTCCTTTTTATGCATCAAAAGCCGCTTCGGACGCATGGGATCCTTGTTAAAGATATTACCTTTTTCATAAGGGCTGACATGCATGCCGTAAATGATGATCTCGCCGTTTTCGATCCGGACAAACGCTTCCTTGATACTGCAATTGCCCTGACGCAGGGATTTCACCTCTGTTCCATGAAGCTCCACACCCGCTTCAAAAGTCTCTTCCAGAAAAAAGTCGTGCCTGGCTTTTTTGTTATTTGCGATCAGTCTGAAGTTTGATGCTTCCTTAGCCATAATTCCTCTTTTTATTCCTCCGGTTTATACAGATGACGCGGAATACCATCCACCATGATCGGCGATACGTCACCCTGAATGAGCGGACGCACATAGCTGACAAATTCGTCCGTCACATAATCTCCTTCTTTATTCAGCCACTCTCTGGGCACAAGCTTCTCATCATTTGCGATCTTGTGTACATCCTTGACTTCGGTTGTACTCTGATACGGGTCATCCGATGTGCGGACAATGACAACCATCTTTCCGGAATCTCCCTCATCTGCCGCCTTAACCGCAGCACCGCCTACCTGATATGCCTCCAGGATATCTACACGTGAAGACAGGTGCGACGCAGCACGCTGCAAGGTACTCAGCTCGATGGCACGTGTCTTACAACCCAGCTCGCCTGCAATAAAGCTTGCCAGATAGCTTGCTGTTCCGGACAGCTGCTTGTGTCCGAATGCATCTACAAAGTCAATGCTGGAGCCATACTCGCAGACATATTTTCCATCTGCTGTATGAATACCCTCAGAGACTGCCACAACAACAGAGCTCTTCTTCTCCAGACGCTTTGCCACTTTTTCTTTGAATTTCTGGAAATCAAAGGGGATCTCCGGGAGATA
The DNA here is from genome assembly GCA_028727105.1 of bacterium. Lineage (GTDB taxonomy): Bacteria > Bacillota > Clostridia > Lachnospirales > Lachnospiraceae > W0P33-017. The sequence goes on along the minus strand of JAQYOU010000108.1, from coordinate 30,680 downwards.
GATCATATCCGGACCGGAGCAATCCTCACCCTTTGCAAGAGCAGCCGCACCGGTCAGCCAGCCTGCATTTCTTCCCATGATCTCAACGATGGTTACCACACCCTTGTCATAGCGCAGACAGAAGCTGTCACGAATGATCTCTTTTACGGAAGTACCGATATATTTTGCAGCACTGCCGTAGCCGGGCGTATGATCAGTCAGCGCCAGATCATTATCGATGGTCTTCGGACAGCCGATAAAACGGATCGAGCTTCCGGTAATGATCGCATAATCGGACAGCTTTTTGATGGTGTCCATGGAATCATTGCCGCCGATGTAAATAAACGCCTCTATCTCCATCTTCTCAAGAAACGCAAATATCTTCTCATAAACCGCCATATCCTCATGGATCCCCGGCAGCTTGTAACGACAGGAACCCAGGTAAGCAGACGGTGTACGCTTCAGAAGCTCCGCATCCAGCTCATTCGTAATACGGGTTGAGAGGTCGATATATTTTTCCTCCAACAAGCCCTGGATACCGTTGAGCATGCCATAAACCTTCTTTGCCCCACGGTCGATGGCTGTGCGGTATACACCTGCCAAACTTGAGTTGATCGCTGCTGTCGGTCCCCCTGATTGTCCGACGATTACATTTCCTTTCATACCTTTTCCTCCATTTCATAAAGTGTATGTAATTATTATACGGCTTTTCCCCCGTTATTTATACTTTCGGAACCGGGATCAGCTTATCCATCTTCAAAATGTGGCGTGAGAGCCATGCGAACAGGAAATCCAGCATGTCTTCCACAAACTCCCGGCGATCTTCTGCGTTCTCTGCCTCATCCTTATCCGCAAGCTTTGCCAAAAAGACCCCGTGTGCACGGCGCTGTGCCTCCAGACCGGTATAGTTGATAGACTCCATGTACTCCTCTTCATGGGTAAAATGATAGTGCGTGTAGTCCTCCAGTTCATCCATGATGCCCATAAAACTGTCATAATCCAGCTCATCGCTGGCATGCTCCACAAGATGGTACGCGCGTCCGATGATCTCGAACAGCTTGGCATGTTCCTTATCCACCAACGGAATATGTGTCCAGTAGATCTCCGTAAAGGCACAGATATCATCTGCTTCTTCTGCTTTCTTGTCCACCGGATTCCACGGATGTCCGATCAGGGTGTCACTGCCCAAAATATGCTGGTACAGCCACTTGGTCAGATACAGGATCATATCCGCTAAGATCTTTCTTTTTTCCTCGAAATTCAAGTCCTGCAGATCAATCATTTCCATCTTCTTCACAAAAGATACATGTGCCTTCTTCTGACGCTCCAGCTCCGGATCGTTGTTTTCCTCCATGTACGCCTCCTCATGGGCGAAATGGTTGGCACCGTACTCTCTCAGCTGTTCCAAATAACTCTCCAGCCGGTGCTTTTCATCTTCTGTGTCAAATCCGCTTTGCAGTGCCGCCGTGATCTGATTCATGATACTGAACAGAAATTCGTGCTCGCTGTCGATCTGCGGGATCCCGATCTTACAGTCATCTGTAAATTGAAACATAAGCTTCTCCTCCTTATGCTTGTCAAAAAAGTGCAAACCTTAATCGAAAGATTTGCACGATTTGCATGGACCAGACGGGAGTTGAACCCGTGTCCAAAGACCTATCCCCTGTACTTCTACGAGCGTAGTCAGTTATTTAACATTCCCTCTGCCGCCCGGGAACGGACACCCTGGCGGGGTTAGTAGCTTCATGATACGCCCAAATGCGCAAAGCTTTGCATCTGTCGTTTCCTACATGGATGAAGCCCGGATCCGGTCGTGTAGGTGCGTCCGGTCGGACTACTGCCAAATATTAGGCAGCGTATGCTAATTTATTATTGTTAGCGTTTAATTTTAAGTTTGGAATTTGACGCATCCCGTGCGACTCGCTTCTCCAGCTTCAAAGCCCCTGTCGAAACCATTACTGGCCCTTAATCCGTCTTTTACAGTATAGCATATATAAATCTGTTTTTCTATACAAAAAATCTAAACTTGTAGTTTAATTGTTACAATTTTTCAAAAAATTCCAACGATTTGAAACTGCTGCTCCGTTAAAACGGAGCAGCAAGCATAAAGTCAATCGTTCTCATCAACTCATCCGTGCCGACAAGCCTCACCTCTACCGTCTGGCCAAGCTTATAGCGTTTGCCGGTGACTTCACCTACCAGCTCATAGGTTTCTTCCACATAATGATAGAAATCATCCAGCAGCGAGGTTACATGTATCATGCCCTCGATCGTGTCCGGCAGCTCCACATACATACCCCATGCTGTTACGGAGGAGATCACTCCCGTAAAGGTTTCCCCGATGTGCTGTGACATATACTGTACCTTTTTCAGTTTTATCGTCTCGCGCTCTGCTTCTTCTGCGCGTCGTTCTCTTTCACTGGATTGTTTTGCAACCTCCGGCAGGATTTTCTCATAGTGTTCTTTTTTCTTTTCGTCCATTCGTCCGCGCAAACGATCCTTAATGATGCGATGGATCTGCAGATCCGGATACCGGCGGATCGGCGAAGTAAAATGGCAGTAATACTTTGCTGCCAGTCCAAAATGTCCGGTACACTCCGGCGTGTATTTTGCCTGCTTCATGGAGCGCAGCGTCAGCCGGCTGATCAGTGTTTCCTCCGGTGAATCCGCTATTTTTTCCAACAGCTTCTGCAGCTCCTTCGGGTGAAGTTCCCCGCCCTCTGTATGGATCGTGTAACCAAAATTATTGATAAATGCCGCCAGCTTCCTGATCCGGTCAGGATCCGGTTTTTCATGGGTACGATAGACAAAAGGTAATTCCTGCCAGAAATTATCCTCTGCAACCGTCTCATTCGCGATCAGCATAAAATCCTCGATCAATTTTGTCGCAACATTTCGCTCGTACGGACGGATCTCAACCGGAAATCCGTTCTCATCCAGGATTACCTTTGTCTCCGGAAAGTCAAAATCAATACTCCCACGTTTCATCCGCTTTGCGCGCAGAATAGAAGCCAGCTCTTCCATCCGGCGAAACATCGGAACAAGCTGTTCATAACGTGCAGTTTCTTCCTCATCATGCAGTGCCAAAATCTTATTGACACTTGTGTAGCTCATGCGTGCATCCACTCGGATGACTGTCTCTGCAATCTCGTGGTCGATCACCTGCCCTTTCGGGTTGATCAGCATGATACAACTGAGCGCCAGACGATCCTCCCCGGCATTTAGAGAACAGATGCCGTTTGAAAGCGTATGGGGCAGCATCGGTATCACGCGGTCCACCAGATACACGGATGTTCCGCGCTCCAAAGCTTCCGCATCCAGCGCCGAATGCTCCTGCACATAGTTCGAGACATCCGCGATATGAACACCCAGCCGGTAGTTTTCTCCCTCCATTGTCAGAGATACCGCATCATCCAGATCCTTTGCGTCTTCACCATCAATCGTTACCATCTGCACTCCGCGCAGATCCTTGCGGCCTGCCATGTCAGCCTCGCTGACCGGTTTTCCCACACGCGCAGCCTGATTTAATACCTTTTCCGGAAATTCGATGGGCAGCTCATAATCTTTGGCGATCGCCAGAATATCGGTTCCGGGATCATTGATGTGACCGAGGATCTCTGTCACGCGTCCCTCCGGTTTCTTTCCATCACCGCCAAACTCTGTCAGCTCCACCACGACCTTGTGGCCTGTCACTGCACCCATGGAATGCTCTAGCGGGATAAAGATATCGTCCGTAAATCGCGCATTGTCCGGTACTACAAAGCCAAAGGTCTTGCTGGCCTCATAGGTGCCCACAACCTGCGTTTTTCCATGGGCGAGCACCTGTATGACCACGCCCTCCCTGCGTTTCCCCTGCGGGCTTTTTGTGATACGCACTTTTACCGTATCATTGTGGATGGCGCCGCCACGGTCGTCCTTGCCGATAAAAATATCCTCATCCGCATCTTCTACACGCACAAAGCCGAAGCCTCTTGCGTTGCTTTCAAAAACGCCTGTCACGAAATGCGCCTGTGCTTTTGCATATTTTCCCTTTTTTGATACCTCTACTTTGCCCTCTGCCACCAGTGCGTCAAGCACCTCCTGCAATTCTTCTCTTTTCGTTTTCGGGATATCCAAAAGAATTGCGATCTCCTTCACCTTCATGGGCACATAAAGGTCGTCGCAGATCAGGGCGTAGATAGTGTTTTTACGTTCTTCGAATTTGTTCATGTAATCTTCCTCACCTTGAAAAGCATGCGTTTCCACTCCGCACCTTACGTGCAAAGTCGTGGAAACTGCATGGCTTCTCCTTTCTCAGAGAACACACCTTATTTCTGCGACTTCGCATGTCAGATGCGGAGCAGAAATGGCGTGTGTTCCATAATTATAAGATAGAAAAAAGGAACCATCCTCCCAGACAGTTCCTTTCCATTTCATCTTATGATAAGCTTCCGATATTCAGTACACAGGAAATTACGATGAATAAGATCACAAGCACTCGCGTGATCTTTACCAGAATCCCCTCCATGGAACGTCCTTTATTCTTGCTCCAGTAGGTATCTGACGCTCCCGCAATTGCTCCAAGTCCTGCGGACTTGCCTTCCTGCATCAGAATTAAAACTGTCAATGCGATACATATGATAACTAACAAGATTGTTAATATTGTCTTCAAAACTGCCACGATTTACACCTCCTATTTCTTCCTATTTTTGAGATTCACTCATAACCTATACGAGTATAACACAGTTAATTTTTTATTTCAACTATATTTTCGCGGAAAGTTGTGTTATCTTAAATATTAGAAACATGTATTTCTGCTCCGCACCTGACGTGCGAAGTCGCAGAAATATCATGTTTCTTCCGGAAGCACAAATATTCTTTCGCATACATCTCATATAAAAATCAGAAAGGAGTCATCTCATGCACAACCACACACTCCGGCGCATTCGCCGCGCCCTGACATATCTGCTGCCAACACTCATCCTTATACTTGGGATCCTGATGTTCTTTTACATTCGGACCGGCCCGAAGCAGGCTTCCGATACAAATGCAGTTGCAGACGCAGAGCCTTCCGCAGACCTTATCATTCCGTCTTCTGACGTAACTGAGACTTCGCCAGCCGAAGAAGTTGACGATCAAACACAGACACCGGTCGACGATCTTTCAAAACTGCCTGGGGAAGCACCGGACGAAGATGCTGATACAGTCATCAACGAACCTGTCACTTTGCTGTTTACCGGCGATGTCCTGTTGTCCGACTATGTTTTAAATAATTACAACAACAGCGGTATTGAGGGTGTGCTCTCTCCCGAGCTTCTTTCCGAGCTTCGGGATGCCGATATCACCGTGATCAACAACGAATTCCCCTTCAGCACACGCGGCACCCAGGCTCCGGACAAGCAGTTTACCTTCCGGGTGGATCCGAAATACACAAGCATTCTGACGGATATGGGGGTTGATATTGCAGGCATCGCAAACAATCATGTGCTGGACTTTGGTCCGGATGCCTTACAGGATACTTTTTCAGCCCTGGATGATGCAGGCATTGACTACATGGGAGCCGGGGATGACCTTGCCCGCGCAAGCGCCCTGATCACCAAAGAAGCCGGCGGCAAAACCTTTGGCTTTCTTGCAGCTTCGCGTGTGATCCCGGTGGTCTCATGGGATGTGCAAAACTCCTCACCCGGCGTTTTCACGACCTATGATCCCACCAGACTGGTCGCTGCCATCGAAGAAGCGCGATCCGCCTGCGACTATCTGACGGTTTTTGTGCATTGGGGGATCGAACGCGATGAATATCCGCAGGACTATCAGGTATCAATGGCTAAACAGTACATGGATGCGGGCGCAGATCTGGTGATCGGATCACACCCCCATGTCCTTCAGGGGATCACATATTATAAGGATAAGCCCATCTGCTACAGCCTCGGAAATTTCATTTTCAACCGCGAGATACAAAAAACTGCGGCTGTCAAGGTAACGATTGACGGCGAAAACGAACCCACGATCCAGCTGCTTGCCGCTTCTGCCGCAAATGCACGCACGGCTCTTTGCGAGGGCGCGCAAAAAGCTGCGATCTATGATCATGTGGAACGTATTTCGAGCGGGGTATCCATTGATGCAAACGGAATCGTATCTCAAAATTAATTTCTATTATAAGAAACCAGTGTTCCTGCTCCGCACCTTACGTGCAAAGTCGCAGGAATCACTTGGTTTCTTTTATGCATTATTTTCGAGAAATCTGTATCCCCGCTCCGCACCTATCGTGCGAAGTCGCGGGGATATCAAGATTTCTCGTTTGCATATTAGATTCGAAAAAGACCGCGTGATGCTCTCACGACTTTGCACGCAAGGTGCGGAGTGAGAGCATTATGCGGTCTCGTATTATAAAACGAATAAAAAGCCTCCAATTTGGAAATCCTACCCAAAGGACAATGAAACAGGAGGCTTTTACTATGAATCACAACAAACCCATCACCCATATCTACGCCAGACAGATCCTCGATTCCAGAGGAAATCCCACGCTCGAAACAAGACTGACCGCAGAAGAAATAACCGCACGCGCATCTGTTCCCTCCGGTGCATCTACCGGCGAACACGAAGCATCCGAACTCCGCGATCACAAGCCGCAGTATCACGGAAAAAGCGTGCTGACCGCCGCCACCCATGTCAACGATGCCATTCACAAGCTGTTAAACGGAGACAACGTCTTTGAACAGCGCAAGCTGGACTACCGCATGATCGAATTGGACAGCACAGAGAACAAGTCTAAGCTTGGTGCAAACAGCATCTTAAGTGTTTCTCTTGCAGCCGCGCGCACTGCCGCAGACGCGCTTCGCATCCCGCTGTACCGTTATCTCGGCGGATGCAATGTAAATCGTCTTCCGGTTCCCATGATGAACATTCTTAACGGCGGTGTTCACGCGAAAAACCATCTGGATTTCCAGGAATTCATGATCATGCCCATCGGCGCAGACAGCTTTCACGACGCCCTGCGCATCGGCTCCGAGATCTATCATACCTTAAAATATCTGTTGTCAAAAGACGGGCTTTCCACTGCCGTAGGCGACGAGGGAGGCTTTGCACCGGATCTGCCGGACGCCTACGCGGTGTTCGATTATTTAGAGCGCGCCGTCAGCGAAGCCGGTTACCAGCCCGGAACAGATGTCGTATTCGCCATGGATGCTGCTGCCAGCGAATTATACAGTCCGGACAGCGGCTGCTACTTTTTTCCGGGCGAAAGTGCGTTAAAAAAAGCCGGGCAGCCTGCTTCTGAAGCAGAGCTTCCCGACACATGTGCACCATCCATCAGCCGCTCGACGGATGAGATGATCCAATATTATACGGATCTTTGCAACCGCTATCCGCTGGTTTCCATCGAAGACGGACTGGACGAAAACGATTGGGACGGCTGGGTAAAGCTGACCGCACAGCTCGGAGACCGCATCCAGCTGGTGGGGGACGATCTGTTTGTAACAAATCCTGCGCGTATTGCACAAGGCATCCAAAAGAAGGCAGCGAATGCCGTTCTGATCAAAGTAAACCAGATCGGTTCCCTGACAGAAGCGCTGGATGCCATCGAGCTGGCTCACCGAAACGGCTATCGCACGATCATCTCACACCGGAGCGGAGAGACGGAGGATACCTTTATCGCAGATCTTTCCGTCGGAACAGGCAGCGGCCAGATCAAAACCGGTGCTCCCTGCCGAAGCGAACGCGTAGCAAAATACAACCGTCTTTTGGAGATTGAAGAAGAGCTGTTTGACAGCCGCTATCAGAACCCTTTTACGTCTGACTAAAACTTCCGAAGGACCTCCGTATCGTCATCCGGTGTATTTTCAATGGACCGGATCACAACGTAATAACTGTAATTGGCATTTACCTCGATCAGCACACGATCTCCCACCTTATGCCCCATCAAGGCTTTCCCCAGGGGAGATTCGATGCTGATCATTCCCTTGAGGGAATTGCCTCTTGCAGTTGTTACGATGCGGTAGGTTTCCTCCGCATCATCCTCCTCGATATAAACCGTTACCGTGTTGTGCAGCCCCACCTCATCTTCTGCTGAAGAATCATCGATGATCTGGGCGCTTTTGATCATACGCTCTAAGTAGCGGATGCGGCTCTCATTCTGGTTTTTATACTGTTTTGCCGCCTTATACTCAAAATTTTCGCTGAGGTCACCATGCGCCCGGGCTGTCTTCACGTCCTCAAGCGCCTCCCTGCGGACCACCAGCTTCCGGTACTCTATTTCCTCCTCCATCTTTTGGATGTCCTGTTTTGTCAATTGGTGTCCCATAAATTCTTCCTTTCCTTCCTATTCTATATTGGGTAAGAGATACTCCCGTACGCTTTTCTTCAGATAGACCAGCGATCCTTCTGTTCATCGATCCGGTCGATGGGAAACGGCTTCGTATACTTCTCTCCCTGCACATAATCCGCACCAAGGGATAATGCGATTTCCTCCAGTCCCGCGTTATCAATGCCCTTAAATGCTACAAAAAAGCCATGCTCCTTAAACGTATCCACAAGCATTCCCATCGTGTCATAACAGGAGGGACTCTCGCTGGCGCGTTTGATACAGTGACGCTCAAATTTGATCATCTCAAAAGGCAATCCCATCACACTCTCAAAATTTACACACATCGGATCGAAGTCCACCAGCGTAAAGAGGATCTGCTGGGTCCGGAGTTCAGTGATCACTCTTTGCATCTGTGCCAGATTTCCCTCGCCCGGCACCATCGTCACCTCAAAGCCCAAAGACTGCGGTGCCAGCTCGTGCTGGTTCACAATGGAGAGCACATCTCTTACAAAGCCCGGATTTTCCAGTTCCTCGCCGGAAATGTGCAGCGAAACATGGATGTACTCCCGCTCTGCGGATTTTTTTTCCAGAAAATCGCAGACATTTGCAAGCACTGCCATATTCACATCATGAATATAGCCATACCGTTCGGCCAGCTCGATCACATGCTCCGAATGAACGATCCCGTTTCCCGCCACCTGCAGGCGGCACAAGACTTCCAAATATGCCTCACAGGAATTTTTACAGGAGATGACCGGACGTCCGAAAAGGACTACATCCTGTTTTTGCAAATGCATATCATGCAGCAGACGCAGGATCATCTCACGCTCGCAATACTCCTCGTAGTCCTTGTCATTACAGAAATAATAGCTGTTTTCCCCGCACTTTTTTTGCAGGAACCGAAGCATCCGCTCCACGCCCACAAGCGTTTTTGCATGTTTTGGGCATTCCGCAGCCACGATCCCAAACACCAGCTGCCCTGCAAACAGCTCGCTCATCCATTCTCTCATTTTCTCTGCCAGGGCAGTGGCTTCCTCCGCAGACGCCTGTCCGACGAGCACGCCCAGACTCATATACTTTTTCTGGAATACCATGGCATCCATATTTACCGCTGCCAGCCTTTCGGAAAACATGCTATAGAATGCATCCATATCCTCTTCCGTGTAAAGTCTGCGCTCCACAAGCCTGTCATAATTCAGGATCTTTATTTCAAAAACATAGAATTTCTTCTTTTTTTCCAGATAATAGCCCAGCTCACTGCGATACATGTCCGTACCCATGCGTGCATTTCCCTCTTCATACGTTCCAAAATGAAACAGGAACAGCATCATGCCAAGAAATACATCTGCAAAGCAATCGAATGAAAACAGATTGTTCATGCCCAAGGACAGCAGATGAATGACCAGACCAAATACAAGGATCACTGCCCAGTTTTCGAACAGCTTCTGCGCCAGACGCTTTCTGCAAAGCACCACGCAGATCAAAAATACCGACAGCAGGATCAGCCGCACAGCAAAAAAGATACTGTCCGCAGGTCCTGCAATGAAACGTCCCATGTCTACCGTATACACGAACCCCGTCAGATCATTGGACATGATAAGCACTGCTGCCACACATTCCAGCACAAAAAATGTGGTATACAGCAAATATCTTTGCTTTGCCAGCCGGGGAAACAGTAAGAGCATGTACATGACGATCAGGATCATCACGGTTAATGCACTCACATAATATCCCACAAAGATCACAAAAAGCATCGGTGCCGGATACATGTTCTCTCCACACCACACCTGCAGCCGGAAAAAATCAAGCAGCTGACTGACAAGCAGCATCCATAAGCTGAGCTTCAGTATCCGGTAACGCTTGGTCACCCGGCTGTGATTGATACGCGTAAGTACCAGCAAAAACACGGTAACGATCACAAATAACAGTAGCATTACATCATAAGATTGTATGTTCATCCCCCAAAAACCCTTCCTGCCTTACGGCCTTTTATACTCCCATATAGATTTATTATAGCCCAATTCCATGCAACTCACAAGCCGCATTATTTACTTATTGACACCATCGTATCATTTCCGCTATTATAAAAAAAGTGTAACGATTCATGAAAGGACAGTAGCTCATGAGTATTTTTTTCTGGTTTCTCATCATTGCAGTGATCACACTTGCACTGAACATGACAATGATTCTTCAGATGAAAAAACGTAATAACATACGCATTCTTCCTATTGGTATCACCCTGCTTGCAGGATATCTCTCTGCCGCCTTACTTTATCTGTGCGCTTTGATGCACGGCACACAGGTGTTGGAGCAGACACAGGCCGCTTCTTTTCAGATTGAAACGGAATCCTATCAGACTACAGGAGACGGTACCCGGACAGCTTTCGCATTCTGCAGCAAAGAGGGCATCCCTTTTCAGTTCTCAGATACGGATCTTTTGAGCTCTGAATTTCCGGAAGCACCCACAACCGTAAACGTGTACTATTGCAAGACACGTACCGGTTTCTCAGCCTGCTACTTAAGCGAAGGCTCCGGTGTCTATTATCTGCTCCGGTAATACAATAAAGAAGCCCGCTGCATGCAGCGGGCTTCTTCGCGTAAGAAGGAAGTTTTTATGAAAAATAAGAGCGAATTTTTCATCAAACATTATAATTACTTTTCCATTATATCCATAGACATAATGCTTGTCAAGATTTACTTCTCGCCAATTCTTATATTTTCTGTTCTTCTCTGCTGATCCCTATCACTTCCGGATATCAAGGAACGATTTCCTCACTTCATAAAATTCTTCATCAGATTCACCGACTTTGCCTGTTCGATGATCTCAAACCGGTTTTCAGACATATATTCTTCAAACTGTGCGATCTCATCCGGTGAAAAGCCCTGATGTGACGTGATCCTTGCAGCCGGCAGTGAACCCTCGGCAAAATCCCTCCCGCGTTCAAAGCGGACATAGATGATCTTTTCGCCGTTTTTCCGAAGGATTCCCGAACAGATCATCTGCATGGCCGGCTTCTTTTCCGTGTCCTGAAAGCCCCTTTTGTTATTCGCTGCATCCGACGTATTGAAATTCATGCGATCCTCCGATCCGGTACTTTTGTTTTTTCATTAGCTGTTTCCCGGTCCTGCTCCGACAGCCAACTATTTCCACAGCTAGTGTAACACGCAAAATCCTCCCTTGCAAGCACAGGAAAAAGATCTTATAATTGCTTTCAACGGGAGGTGACAGAGATGTCTGAGCATAAAGCACTAAAAAAAGCGCTTCGCCGGATGGCGGAAGGCTCCAAAAACGGGTTTCATACATTTTATTCAGGCACTGTGCAGTTTGTTTACAGCAATGCCATGCTGCTCTGCGATTCACACGAGGATGCCTGCCGGTTTCTTGTAGACTTTTACCAGTATCTGTACCTTCATTTACCTGAATATGACAGTTCCAAAAACCTGGAAGGCTGGATCTCCCGGCTTTTAGTAGAGCGTTTTGAACAATTGTCCATAGGGAAGAACCTGCCGGATCCATCCGCAAAGAAAAAAATGGCGGCCCGTGATGCAGAGCTCTCAAAATCCGAGCAGGAACGGATCTTTCGCATGCTGGATGTGCAGATCCGCTTTCCAAAGGAACAAACACGCCCTTCACCCCTTACCATTGTCCTTCTGATCTCAGCCGTCCTTCTGGTATTGCTTCTTGCCAGCCGCTATGTACCTGCTGCGATCAGCCGGTTACAGGCCTTCGCTTCCGAAGAAGAAACCGATGAACCTTCAGACGATGGCAGCGACTCCGAAGCAGAAAACCAGAAAGCAGATGAGCTTGATTCCACAAAAGATGAACTTGAGGATCTTTTACAACAACAGGCGGACAACAACTCAGAAGAAAACAACGCCGGTTCCGGCAGCATGGATGATGTGGATTCCCTACAGCAGCAACAACAGTCTGGCGATGAAGATACGCCGACAGAAACAAAAACGCCCGCTGCGCCTTCTACCCCCGACACACCACAAGAGCCTGACACCCCACAGGCGCCCCAAAGTCCCTCCTTATCCAACGATACCTCCCCGGAAAATGATCTTACCGACCTGGAAGATCTGGAGCTACAGCTCCATTACGGAGACGGACTGTTCTTCTCAGGTTCTGATTGACTTTTGCACAGATAATACGTATACTTTAATCAGCAGGCGCTTTAAAGCGCAAAAGTAAAAAAACGAACAGCAGAATGGAGAAAACGTTATGCCTATTACAAAGTACTTAGAGGATAACGCCAGAAATTATGGGGATGAGATCTGTCTGGTGGAGTTAAATCCTGCCATGGAGGAGACCAGACGTGTCACATGGAGAGAATATGACTTAATGGAGCCCAACCGGGCTTCCGCTTATCGCCGTGAGATTACCTGGGGTGTCTTCGATGAAAAAGCGAACCGCTTTGCAAATCTATTAATTTCACGAGGAATCAAGAAAAATGACAAGGTAGCGATCCTGCTCATGAACTGTCTGGAATGGCTGCCTATTTATTTTGGCATTTTAAAGACGGGTGCGATCGCCGTTCCGTTAAATTTCCGCTACTCTTCCGATGAGATCGAATACTGTGTCAATCTCGCTGAAGCCGATATTCTGATCTTCGGACCGGAATTCATCGGACGTGTGGAGGAGATCGCAGACCGGATCAGCAAAAACCGCCTGCTCTACTATGTTGGAGAAAATGACTGTCCCAGCTTTGCGGAAGACTATATCAGCGAAGCTGCCAACTGCTCCAGCAAAAAGCCCGACATCGAGATTACCGATGACGACTACGGTGCGATTTATTTTTCATCCGGAACGACCGGTTTCCCGAAAGCGATCCTCCACAAGCATCGCAGCCTGATGCACGCTGCCATCGTGGAGCAGACCCATCACTCTACCGCTAAGGATGATGTATTTTTATGTATCCCGCCGCTGTATCATACCGGTGCCAAAATGCACTGGTTCGGCTCTCTGGTTTCTGCCAGCAAGGCAGTACTGTTAAAGGGTACAAAGCCGGAATACATATTGGATGCCGTATCGAATGAGCACTGCACCATCGTGTGGCTGCTTGTTCCGTGGGCACAGGACATTTTAGAGCAGCTGGATTCCGGTGCACTGAAATTATCTGATTATGAGCTGGATCAGTGGCGTCTGATGCACATCGGTGCACAGCCGGTACCGCCTTCCCTGATCCGTCACTGGAAAGAGTATTTCCCGAACCACGATTACGATACCAACTACGGTTTAAGCGAGTCCATCGGACCCGGTGCCGTACATCTGGGTGTGGAAAACATCCACAAAGTCGGTGCCATTGGTGTTCCGGGCTACGGCTGGCAGTGTAAGATCTGCAACGAAGAAGGAAAGGAAGTTGCTCAGGGCGAGGTTGGCGAGCTTGTCATCAAAGGCCCCGGTGTCATGGAGTGCTACTACAACGATGAAAAAGCAACTGCCGAGGTATTAAAGGACGGCTGGCTGTTCACCGGAGACATGGCCATGCAGGATGAGGACGGCTTCTACTTCCTGGTAGACCGCAAAAAGGATGTCATCATCAGCGGAGGTGAAAACCTTTATCCGGTACAGATCGAAGACTTCATCCGCCAGCACAACGCCGTGCATGACGTGGCTGTCATCGGACTTCCCGACAAGCGCCTGGGCGAGATCGCAGCTGCCATCATCGAGTTAAAAGAAGGCATGACATGTACTGAGGACGAGATCAATGCATTCTGCCTTGGCATGCCCCGCTACAAGCGTCCGAAGAAGGTGATCTTTGCCGAGATCCCCCGCAATCCTACCGGAAAGATTGAAAAGCCGAAGCTTCGTGCGATCTACTGCGGCGAGCGTTTGGTAGAGGCTGAGAGCAAGAGTTAAATTATTAGGAACTATCCCAAATTTCTGAGCTTTCGCACGTAAGGTGCAGCGAAGAAATTAGGGTAGTTCCCAATGAGCAGACTCAAATTTCCGAGCTTTTGCACGTAAGGTGTAGCGAGGAAATGGGGTCTGCTCACATAAAAAAGATGGCTTAAATATCAAGCCATCTTTTTTCATTCATTTTTATCCGGCAGCTGTGCCAGGATCACTGCGATAAAGATCAGAACACATCCGCATAATTCCCGCGCGGAAAGCTTCTGATGAAGCACTGCCCATCCGGTCAGCACGGAAAATACGGATTCCAGACTAAGCAGCAGCGTTGCAACGGTAGGATTATAGTTCTTTTGTCCCACGATCTGAAGCGTATAAGCCACTCCGGATGAAAGCACGCCCGCGTAAAGAATGGGGCCCCACGCTGCCAGAATACGATGAACATCCGGCGTTTCCGTTACCAGCATGGCAATGCCGGACAACAGTCCGCAGGTAAAAAACTGAATACAGCTCATCTTTACACCGTCAACCATGGGCGAAAAATGATCGATCGTCAAAATGTGGAAGGAAAACAGCAGGGCACACATTAACAGCCACAGGTCTCCGCGTTCCAGTGAAAAACCGCCGACCATACACAGCAGATAAAAACCCACCAGTGCGATCAGCACGCTCAGCCACACCTTCCACCCACAGCGTCTCTTCAAAAAGATGCCGAGAATGGGGACGATCACAATATAAAGCGCCGTGATAAAACCGGCCTTCCCTACAGACGTATACTGTATGCCGATCTGCTGGGCATTGGATGCCAGACAAAGGATCACGCCACAGCTGATGCCACCTGCGAGCAGCGTCTTCTTATCCATCCGTGCCGCTTCTTCGCGCTCTTCGGGCGATTTTAATTTTCCAAGTAAGTAAATGCAGGGGAGCAATACGATCCCGCCGACAATGCTTCTCACACAGTTGAATGTAAGTGGCTCCACATAGTCCATGCCGACGCTCTGTGCCACAAATGCACTGCCCCATATAAATGCTGCCAAAAGCAGCATGGCAGGATTTTTCCAGTTAAAATTCTTCATCATGAGTTATATCCGGTGATCTCTCCTACTGCATCTGTCAGGCGCTCTAACTCGTCCTTGATCTGGTGGTTGCATGCACCGAAATCTGCCGCCAAAGAACCGACCTTGTTGGCAACGATCGCAAAACCTCTTCCTGCCTCGCCCGCTCTTGCTGACTCAATGGAGGCATTGAGCGCAAGGATCTTCTGGTTTTTCTCCAGCTTGTCCAGATTCTTTGTATAGGCATTGATATTATGAATATAGGAAGCCACCTTGTCAAAGGTCTCAGCCGCTTTTTCGTTGACGGAGCGGTCTTTATTCTTGTAATACTCTGCAGCTACCATCTGGTTTACAACGATGCCTAAAAGATCTGCGCCTGCGCGAATGGATTCCTCAGAGCTTACACTGATCTTTGCCAATGCCTCAACATACTCATCCGGATCGATCCCAAGCTCCTGTGCGATCTGACGGAATTTTGTTTCATCCGGCTCTTCAGGAAGGATCTGTCCTCCGATGATCTTTCCAAGATAGATTCCGTCAACAACGATGTCCTTGCTGAAATCCATGAGACCTGCATGGCAGAAATAAGTATCTCTTCCCTCCTGGTCACATTTCACACAGCGCTTTAATCCTTCCTCACTGCCTCTGGTATATTTCATACAAAAGTCGGTAAATCCGATCTCGCCGCTGATATATTCGCCTTTATCATCCAATGCGATGGTCGCCATTCCGGTCGCCTTTGACCACGCAGTCATGATCTCCTCCAGCTTCTTCAAATCAACAAACTCACGAATATTCATTTGATTACCCCCTAATTAGTGTAATAAGTCCTTAGATATAGTAATCATATCACATTTTGTTCCTATTTCAAACAATTATTTGACATTTTTCACAAAAAGATGCACCGGAAAACCGATGCACCTTTTTAGGGAGAATAATGAAAAATATTACTCGCTCTTCTTCTTTGAAACGACGTCAAAGATAACTGCTGCTAAAAGGACAAGACCTTTTACAACCTTCTGATAGTTGGCATCCACACCCATGATAGACATACCCAGGTTGATGACACCCATCAGAACCGCACCAACGATAACGCCGGGAACTGTTCCGGTTCCGCCGTATGCAGAAGCACCACCGATGAAGCAGGAGCCGATGGCATCCATTTCGTAGTTCTGTCCGTAAGTAGGCTGTGCAGAAGTCATACGGGCGATGGTCAGCATACCTGCAAGAGCAGATAACAGACCCATGTTTGCGTATGCCAGGAAGTATACCTTGTTTGTGTTGATACCGGAAAGCTTGGTAGCCTTCTCATTTCCACCGACAGCATAGAAATAACGTCCGGTTGTCGTCATGGAAGTAATATAACCGTAGATCAATACGATGACCAGTACCCATACCAGCGCGGTAGGGATTCCCTTATACTTGGATAAGCTGTATGCAAACCATAAGATCACTGCGCTTAAAACGACTGTCTTTACGATCAGAGCTGCAAAGGATCCGGTCTCATAGCCTTTTGATTTTCTTGTCAGATAGCCCTTCAGCTGAATGATCACAAAGATCGTTACTGTGATGACACCTGCGATCATACAGGTGAGATTAAAGCCCTCGTTTCCGAACAGATCAGGTATGTAGCAGTCTGCACCACCGCCAAACAGGTTGACGAACATCTCGTTCTTGATAGAGATCGTCATACCGTTTAATACAACGTTGGAAAGACCTCGGAACACAAGCATTCCGGCAAGTGTTGTGATGAATGGCGGAACGTGTACAAAGGCGATCCAGAAGCCCTGCCATGCACCAATGGCAAGACCTACCAAAAGCATAACCAAAATGGAAACCCAAACGTTGACACCCTTGTTTTCCATCAAGGTCGCACCGACTGCACCAACGAAGCAGACAACTGAACCTACGGAAAGGTCGATGTTACCACCGGTTAAGATACAGAGCAGCATACCGGTTGCCAGCACGAATACATATGCATTCTGTGCAATCAGGTTGTTAATGTTCTGCGGAAGCAGGATCTTTCCGCCTGTCTTCCATGCGAAGAACGCTGTTACAAGAAGTAATACGATGATCATCGTATATTTTTTCACAAATTCCATTACATTTTCTTTACTCATTGTCTACTCTCCTTTGCTCGATTTCAGAATGCAGGACATGATCTTCTCCTGAGTTGCTTCTTCCTTTGAAACCTCACCAACGATCTTACCCTCGTTCATGACATAGATCCGGTCACTCATGCCAAGTACCTCCGGAAGTTCCGAAGAGATCATGATCACGGATTTACCAGCAGCAACAAGCTGGTTGATGATACAATAGATCTCGTATTTTGCTCCGACATCGATACCACGTGTCGGCTCATCCAGGATCAGAATATCCGGATCGGCAAACATCCACTTTGCAAGCAGCACCTTCTGCTGGTTACCTCCGGAGAGGTTTCCGACATTCTGCTCTACCGTCGGACATTTTGTCTTTAGCTTTTCCTTATAATCCACTGCCACGGCATACTCTTTATCCTTATCAATGACCGTATGAGATGACACGGCGTCCAGATTTGCCAGCGTCGTATTGATCTTGATGGGATTTGACAGGATCAGGCCGTTGCCCTTTCGATCCTCTGTCACGTATGCGAGCTTATGATCGATGGCGTCACGGACATTCTTTAAATGAACCTCCTCGCCATTGATGATCAGCTTACCGGAGATATTTGTTCCGTAGCTCTTTCCAAACACACTCATTGCAAGCTCTGTACGTCC
Source organism: bacterium (assembly GCA_028727105.1). GTDB lineage: Bacteria > Bacillota > Clostridia > Lachnospirales > Lachnospiraceae > W0P33-017. The sequence continues at coordinate 12,758 of JAQYOU010000108.1, read as the reverse complement.
TGCACCCATCAGTCCGGAGATACCTACAACCTCTCCCTTTCGGACATTGATGGATACGTTGTCTACAACCTTGCGTTCTGTATATAACGGATGATGAACGGTCCAGTCCCTGATCTCAAGGTTCACATCGCCGATCTTTACATCCGATCTCTTCGGGAACCGGTCTGCGATCTCACGGCCTACCATGCCGCGGATGATGCGGTCCTCGCTGATTTCGTCTTTACCCTTCACTAATGTCTCGATGGTGGAACCATCGCGGATCACAGTGATCTTATCTGCCACATAAGCCACCTCGTTCAGCTTATGTGAGATGATGATGCAGGTCATTCCCTCCTGCTTGAATTTCAATAACAGATCCAAAAGTGCCTGGGAATCTGTCTCATTCAGTGAAGCCGTCGGCTCATCCAGAATGAGAAGCTTTGCATGCTTTGCCAGTGCCTTTGCAATTTCCACAAGCTGCTGTTTGCCCACACCGATATCCTTGATCAGTGTTCTTGACGATTCTTTCAAACCAACCGTCTTTAAATGCACGTCTGCCTGACCGTAAGTCTCGGTCCAGTCGATCTTTGCCTTTTTTCCACGCTCGTTTCCAAGGAACATATTCTCACCGATCGTCATATACGGGATCAGTGCCAGCTCCTGGTGGATGATAACAATTCCCTTTTCCTCGCTGTCCTTGATCTTTGCGAACTTACATAATTCTCCATTATAGATGATATCCCCTTCGTAGGTTCCATAAGGGTAAATACCGCTCAGTACATTCATCAGTGTAGATTTTCCTGCACCGTTCTCTCCCACGAGCGCATGAATCTCTCCTTCTTCGACCTGAAGGTTGACATTGTCTAATGCCTTTACACCGGGAAATGTTTTGGTAATATTTTTCATTTCAAGCAATATCTTTGCCAAAAGAATCCCTCCCTGCTTATCTCCTTAAAAACAGGCGGGCTGTTTACAACCCGCCTGTATAAAAATCATGTTTCTGTTTCTTACTGAAGGTCTGCCTCGGTATAGTATCCGGAATCGATCAACAGTTCCTTGTAATTGTTGATATCAGCGAATACAGGCTCGCAAAGGTATGAAGGGATCACACCGGTTCCGTTGTCGTATGTCTCAGTATCATTTACAACTGCTTCACGGCCTTCCATAACAGCCTTAACCATATCTACAACTGCTGCAGCAAGAGTTCTTGTATCCTTGAAGATAGACATTGACTGCTTGCCATCGATGATGTTCTTAACACTTGCGATATCGCAATCCTGACCGGTCAGAACAGGATATTTTCCGGTGTAGTTAGCTGCCAGAGCGTTTGCTACACCAAGTGCGGTAGAGTCGTTAGAAGCAAGAACTACGTCAAGCTGTGTACCATCTGCATAGTAGGAAGATAAGATGTTCTCAAATCTTGCCTGTGCGGTCTCTGTTGCCCAGTTAGCTGTTGCAACGTCGTCCTTCTCGATCTGTCCGGACTGAACAACCAGCTTGCCTGCATCGATGTAAGGACGTAATACATCCATTGCGCCGCCGTAGAAGAAGTTTACGTTGTTATCTCCGGGATCACCGGTAACGATCTCCATATTGAACGGGCCAGCTGCATTCTCAAGATCCAGAGCCTTCACGATGTACTCACCCTGAGTCTTACCTACAAGGTAGTTATCGAAGGTTGCGTAGTAAGAAACTGCATCAGAGTTCATGATCAGACGGTCATAAGCGATAACCGGGATGTTCTTCTCTTTTGCCTGTGCAAGAACGGTTCCTAAGGAATCACCGTCGATAGATGCGATAACGAGTGCCTGGCATCCGTTATTGATCATGTTCTCGATCTGTGAAACCTGAGTAGCGATGTCGTTAGAAGCGAACTGTAAATCTACCTGATATCCTGCTGCTTCCAGCTGATCCTTCATGTTTGTTCCGTCCTGGTTCCATCTCTGAAGGTCCTTGGTAGGCATTGCTACACCAACGAGTCCGCCGCCTGCTGCTGCGTCATCTGCGGGTGCCTCTGCTGCATCCTCTGCAGGAGCCTCTGCCTTATCTTCTGCAGGAGCCTCTGTCTTTGTGTCCTCTGCAGGAGCATCTGCTGCCTTTGATCCACATCCGGTAAATACGGTTGCTACCATTGCCACACTAAGTAATGTTGCTAAAAGTTTTCTTTTCATCTTGAAAAGCCCTCCCTTTCTTTGATGATATGACTATAACATATCTCTAACAGCACAAACTTGCGATGTTCTGCACATTTTCTTCCGCACAGAATGTTTGAACAACAAAAGTGCAGGACAAAATTGCCATCGCAGTCTCGTCCTGCACAAATTTGTGCTACCACTATTTGACATTCAGATAAATATCGCTTGCCTCATGATATTTCCCGGTAATGATCTCATCCATGTTCTCCTTTGTCACCGCCACCGGCTCCAGGCATTCAAAGGGAATGAGATCCGAGCCGTCTGAGATCATGCGCGCAACCTCCGGCTTCTCTCCCACCGCCAGCTGTACGGCCAGCTCTGCCGCCCGCCGTGCAAGCTTTTCCACCGGCTTGTAGACGGTCATGCACTGGGTTCCCTCCACAATGCGCTGACAGGCATCCAGATCCGCGTCCTGCCCGACTACACAGATGCCGCCCGCCAGCCGGTGTTCCGAAAGGGCCCGGATCGCCTGGCCTGCAATGCTGTCGTTTCCACACATGATGCCATCCGGCTCCGGCATCGCCCCCAGATAGCTGCTGGTCACGGAAAAGCCGGTCTCCGCGTGCCAGCCCTGCGCATACTCCGTCAGTGTGATGGAGAGCTCAGAGCCTGCGATGGCTTTTGAAAAGCCCGTCATGACCTGCGGAACATTGTTGTCCGCCATCGGTCCGCAGATCTGAAGAATGCGTCCTTCACCGCCTAAATGCTCTCTCATATGTTCTCCCATGAGACGCCCTACCGCTTCATTGTCAAAGGAGATATACAGATCAGCACCTGCATTCATGATCTGTCTGTCATAGGCGATCACCGGAATCCCGGCACGGTGCGCATCCGCCACCACGTCCTTCAGACTCCCGCTGTCGTCAGCCACCTGAACGACAACGATCGCATCCACCTTCTTCTTTATAAAATACTCAATCTGTCTGATCTGTTCCTCAATGCTCCCGTTAGCATTCTGTACATTGACATCCGCCCCCAGCTCCTGGGCGGCTGCCACGAACACGTCACGGTCTCTCTGCCAGCGCTCGATCACGAAGGAATCGAAGGTGATCCCGATCTCGAGGCGCGCCTCATCCGGCTCTTCGTCTATGATCCCCGGCTGCTCCTGCCCCCCGCAGCCGGAAAGCACCAGCAGCAGCACAAACAGGCAGCAAACTATCATCCATCTCCTTTTTTTCATGATCTTTCACGCTCCCGATATTCTGTTGGTGTCACACCAAGATTCTTTTTAAAAATACGGCTGAAGTAATTCGGATCACTGTAGCCCACCTCCATGCAGATCTCCTTCATGCTGCGGCTCTCATCCTTTAAGAGTTCCTTTGCACGCTCCATCCGAAGGTTTGTCAGGTATTCCACGAAGTTGCTTCCGGTCTCTTCCTTAAACAGCTTGCTGAAATAGTAGGGACTGATATCCAGCTCCTTGGAAAGCGCATCCAGCGATAAGTCTTTTTGAAAATTCTCCTGTATGTACTTCTGCGCCTGGCGGACCAGATGATTCTCATGCTCGTCCTTTTTCGTGCTGATATTTGCTGCGCAGACCTGGAACTTCTCCACAAACCAGCTGCGGAGCTCCCTGTTGGATGCCGCGTTCATGACCTCCCGCAGATAGTTCTCGCGATCCTCAAAATGATAGGTCATGCCGCCGTTCAAATATGCCTCATGTTCTGCAAACAGCACAAACTCCAGTGTTTTCAGCCGTACACTGTCCGTCTGTTCATCATAGTTTTCCACCATCCAGTCGAAAAACCGTGCTGCCGCTCTACCACATTCCTCCGCATTTCCATTCTTTAATTTATCAAATAACTCATTCTCCAGATCGATCCGGTATTCCTCGTCATAACGGCACTGAATGGGAAGATCGTCCACATGGGCAACGCTTCCGCTGGAATTCTCCAACGCCTTCAACGCCTCCTCGTAGGATTCCATACTGTCTATCAGCTTACGCACGGATCCAATTCCGATGCGAAAGGAAATCTCCGTCTCTTTTCTTAATTTTCTTGCCAGCGCACGACATGCATCGATCATTTCAATACGCTCATCATAGCTTACTTTTTTATCTGCACAGGGCAGCAGCACCGGCACCTTGTTGGAAATGACTGCTCCAACCACGCAATTCCACTGCTCTTTGACCAGCTCACGGAATTTCTGATAATTTTTCTGCATGCGGACACTGACTCCCACCGTATTTGTCATCTGTCTTCCTTTCTGGTCATCGCCCATCACAAAAGCCAGCATACAGCCATAGTCCGTCTCAAGCCCCAAAAAGTTCTTATAATTCTCCACATCCTCCTGCGCATATTCATTGAACATAGTCGCATAAATAAATCCGTTTTCAATGATCGGGGTGACCGTCTCCATCTTCTCCCGAATGAGCAGATCATCACTGCGCTTTTTCCTGCGGGAATCGATCGCACCGATGGCACGCTTAAACACCGTACAGATCGTTGTTTTCTCAAAGGGCTTTGTCATGTATTCCAAAACACCCAGATTGACCGCTTCCTTGGCATAATCAAACTTGTCATAGGCAGAGAGAACGATAAACTCCGCCGTCTGATTGACCTTTTTGATCTCCCGGATCGCCTCGATCCCGTTGATCCCGGGCATCTGGATGTCCATGAACACGATATCCGGACGAAACTCCTCCGCCATCTCGATCACGTCTCTTCCGGTGCGCGCCATCTCTATGTCGCATTCCCCGGGAAAATTTTTCTCTATGATCATCTTCAGCGAATCACGCACAATTCCTTCGTCATCTGCCAGAAGTACTCGATACATGTCATTCCTCCTCCCCGGTAAACGGGATCGTGATCACGAACTCCGTTCCCATATTTAATCCTTCACTGTATATATCCATCTGTGCCTGGTCATCAAAAAACAGCTTAAGCCGCTCGATCACATTGCGCACACCTACACCGTTGGAGTCAGAAGCGGACGTCTCCTCCGGAAGCTCACCGGAAAGCACTTGTTCGATGCGCTCCTTTGTCATACCCGCACCGTTGTCCCAGACACTGATACTGATGCGATCATTCTTTTTGCAAACGGTCAGCTCGATGCGCCCCTTCCAATCAATATTACGTATACCGTAATTGACGGCATTCTCCACGAGGGGCTGAAGGATCATGCCCGGCACCGGAATGTGATACAGGGATTCATCCACATCCTTTTCAAACAGGATCTCCCCCGAAAACCTTACATTTAATATGTAGACATAGTTGTCCACCAGCCGGATCTCCTCTCCCAGCGTCACCGGCGTGTCATCCTTTCTTACATTGTAACGGAAAAACTCCGAGACATTTAAGAGAAACTGCTGCGTTTTTTCCGCATCCTCCATCATGGCCAGCTGCGCACCGGCGTTTAAGGTATTGAACAGAAAATGCGGGTTAATCTGCGCCTGCAGATATTTCAGCTGCGCATCCTTCAGGTGATTCTGCATCAAAAATTCCCGCTCCTTGAGCTGATTTTCGCGCTCCATCGTCTCCCGCAGCTGTTCGATATAGGTGCGGATGCTTGTGACCATCTGATTGAAGGCTCTCGTCACGATGCCCACCTCATCCATCTGCTCTACCGGCAGCTGCTGCACCTCAAAATTACCCTGTGCCACTTCATTTGCCGTTGCTGCCAGAAGCTTTAAGGGCTCCGTGATCATTTTTGTACTCATGACGATCAAACTTGCGTTTCCCAGCAGCACCAATAACAAAACCGCGATGGTGATCATCTCCATATAGCGCATGGACTCTGCCAGGGCACGATAGGTCTCGGAATTGTTCCGGAACTGATCGTTATTTAAGCTATAGATAAAGGTATTCACCTCATCATACAATTCACTTGCCTCGTCATAGAGGGAGGCATATTTTTCCACATTTCTCCCGCGCTTCGCCTGAATGATCTCCCCCGTCAGCTCCAGATAGCTTTGGGACAGACTGTAAATATTTTTCTCCGTCAGCAGGATCTCGTTATCCGTGGCTTTTCGGTTTAATGTATCGATCAGGTTGCGGTACTCCTGCTCGCTGCGGTAATACTGCTCCATCGCATCCGAGCTTTTTGTACTTAAATAGGCAGACATCGCCGCCTGAAGCTCCTCCAGACCGTTTGACAGATCATTCAGATTCACATTACTTGTATAGACAGACTCCACACGTCCCATCATCTGACTGAGCATGGAATAGGTAAAGAGGTTCACGGTAAGGATCACCGCTGAAGTCAGGCAAAACAGTGTGATCAGCTTTTGCTGAAGCGTCATGTGCATCCATTTCTTCATCACTTTTCCTCTTCTTCTTTCTGTTGCTCCACCAGAAGCTTTCTCGCGTCACCCGAGGTGACAAGCTTCAGATCCACGGTCTCGTATCCGTTGGTGTAGCCGGTCTGCTGATATTCCTCCAGCGCCTTCACGCACAGCCTTCCCATCTTATCCGTATCCGGTGTGATGGTTGCTTTTACAATATCCTTGGAAAGGGCATCCAACAGCTGATCCGAGCAATAATACCCTAAAATCTGCACGTCTCCTACTTTATTATAATCCACCGCTGCCTGATAGGCACACTGCGTATAAACCTCGCTGAGGCAGATCAAAATGTCCGGAACCTCCTCTTCGTTCAGGAAAAGATCCCGGATATATTCTTCCGCACTGAAGCTTCCGGAGTTATCCACCTGGGCGGTCTCTATGCTGATGGCACGGGTCACCCCCAGCTGTTGCTCCAGAGACTCCCGGATTCCCAAAAGGATCAGATTACTGCTGGCATCCTTTGGATTTTCCTCCATCAGAACAAGGATCTTCTGGGTATAGGATTTCGGGTTCACCTGAAGAATGCGCCGAATCTGTCTGCCGTATTCCTCGCCCACATGATAATAGTTGCTGCCCACAAAGCACTGTCTCCTGCTGCCGCTGCAATCGTTAAACACCGTAACGACCGGGATGCCGGAATCCACTGCACGGTTGATACCGGAAATAGTCTCCTCGCTTTCATCCCCCGCAAGGATGATGCCGTCCACCGATGCCTGCACCGCCATCTTGATCAGCTGGTCTCTGTCATATTTCACCGGCAACCCGCTTCCAAAGCGCTCCACGCAGATCCCTCTCTGTTCGCCTTCCTCCCGCGCGCTTTCATACACGGAATCCCACAAACCGCCGTCCTTATCTCCTGTGATCATCACATAATGCCTGTCATAGATGACCGGCTGCTCTATCTCTTTGCTGGCGCCAACATAGATCCGATAGCCAAATACCGTCAATGCTGTCGGGATCAGAATAAATATTGCCACCAGCAAAAAAATAGTCATCTTTTTCTTCTTCATAATACCTCTCTAAAATCAGAATACACCTGTGGAACCCACAGGCGTACTCTGATTTGTCTATCTGTCTGTCCGCTCACGGACAAATCATATCATGTCTTAATATTTTATGCAAACGGATTCTCGGTCGGATAAGGAAGGGATGCGGGCTGGTTGTAATTGAGATCCTCTACCGGAACTCCTACATACTTAAATACCTCGAATAATTCCTTTCCGTAATGTCCGAAAGCAACTGCTCCGTGATGAGGATAGTTCTTCTCGATCAATACGTGACGGTAGAAACGGCCCATCTCCTTGATGGCAAATACACCAATGGATCCGAAGGATCTGGTTGCTACCGGAAGTACCTCGCCTTGTGCCACATAAGCGCGCAGCTTGCAATCAGCGGTAGACTGCAGACGGAAGAAGGTGATATCTCCAGGAGCGATGTCTCCCTCTAAGGTTCCGTTTGTAACCTCTACCGGAAGGCTTCTTGCCATGATCATCTGATACTTCATCTCGCAGCTTGACAGCTTGCTTGAGCAAGTATTTCCGCAGTGGAAGCCCATGAAGGTATCGGTGTGCTTGTAATCAAACTTGCCCTCGATGGACTCTTTGTACATATCCTTCGGTACAGAGTTGTTGATGTCAAGCAGGGTTACAGCATCCTGGCTGATGCAGGTTCCGATGAACTCGCTTAAGCATCCGTAGATATCTACCTCGCAGGATACCGGGATTCCTCTTCCGGTCAGACGGCTGTTTACGTAGCAGGGTACAAATCCGAACTGTGTCTGGAATGCGGGCCAGCACTTTCCTGCGATAGCTACATATTTACGATAGCCCTTGTGTGCCTCTACCCAGTCAAGTAAGGTCAGCTCGTACTGAGCCAGCTTCTCAAGGATCTCAGGCTTCTTGTTTCCGTTGCCCAGCTCCTTAGCCATATCTTCAACAACCTCAGGGATTCTGGGGTCGTTTGCATGCTTATTGAATGCCTCAAACAGATCCAGCTCAGAGTTCTCCTCGATTTCTACACCCAGGTTGTACAGCTGCTTGATAGGAGCGTTACATGCAAGGAAGTTTAACGGTCTGGGTCCGAAGGAGATGATCTTTAAGTCTGACAGTCCAATGATCGCTCTTGCGATGGGCAGGAAGCCATGGATCATATCAGCGATATCGTCTGCATCACCAACCGGATACTCAGGGATATAAGCGCCTACGTTGCGCAGCTTTAAGTTGTAGCTTGCGTTTAACATACCGCAGTATGCATCACCACGGCCCTGGCACAGATTGTTCTGTGACTCCTCTGCTGCTGCTACGAACATCTTCGGTCCATCAAAGTGCTTTGCAAGCAGGGTCTCTGAGATCTCGGGTCCGAAGTTTCCAAGATATACGCAAAGTGCGTTACAGCCGGCTTTCTTGATATCCTCAAGAGCCTGTACCATATGGATCTCGCTCTCTACGATACAGATCGGGCACTCATAAATGTCGTCCTTGTCATACTTGCCCTCGTATGCTGCCACCAGGGCCTTTCTGCGGTTCACGGATAATGACTCCGGGAAGCAGTCACGGCTGACTGCGACAATACCTACTTTTGCTTTGGGAATGTTGTTCATGGTTTCGTCCTCCTATAATTTTCTTTTATTATCCGAGAAGCATGCGTTCTCGCTCCGCATCTTACATGCGAAGTCGCGAGAACTGCATTGCTTCTCTAATTTTCCTTAATCTACAGAAATATTCTCACCGATGAGTCCGATGTGAGCACCCTCCGGCAGGCCGCCCTCGGCATGTCCGATGAGCCATTTGTTCTTTGCGGTGATCAGTGCGTCCTCCCAGCCCTCATGTTTCTCATCCAGGGGAAGGTTCGTGCCCTTCGGGAGCACGATTGCTACCTGGAAGCCTGCGCCGTCAACGCTGCAGGGTGCATAGTGAAGGGTCGTTGCGTAAAGCTCTACGGCTGTTCCCTTCGGCAGGAAGAATGCTTCAACCAGTGAGGTGTCATATGTAAAATCTGCTGTGATATCACGCTGTAATCCAACCAGAAGGATCGCATCGGTTCCGCCCACGTTGATCTCTGAAGAGCGATGATACTCTAACGCATTGAGCAGATGGTTCTTTCCGTTGCAATATCCGATCTGGATCGGAAGCTCGCCGTAGGTCTTCGTCTGCAGCTCCTCAAATACGGGAAGTGCTTCCAATGCTTCTACCGAAGGCTCATACACGACATCCTCGGGATTTGGTGTCTTCTCGTTCAGTGCCTGCACAAGACCTGAGAAATCAATGTTCTTTACTATTTTACCATACTTTCCGAAAGACGGATCAGTTACTTTTTGAATATTCATCTGTTTTCCTCCTTTACTGGATCAGACCGAAGATCGGCTTGCATGCCGGATAGATCTGTTTAAACTTCTGATAACGCTCCTCATATTTCGCAGCAAGCTCTGCCTCAGGCTCCACAGTGTCCACAACCTTTACGATCTTTGCAGCTGCCTCCTCAACATTTGCATACTCTCCGCATGCAACTGCTGCCAGCATCGCACCGCCCATGGAAGGTCCTTCCTCGTTTGCCAGCACATCCACCTTGATGTTCAGCACATTTGCGATGATCTTTTTCCAAAGCGGGCTCTTTGCTCCGCCGCCGCAGATCTTTGTGCGCTCGATGGGAATGCCAAGAGAACGTGCAACCTCTAAGGAATCGCGAAGTGCAAATGCAACGCCCTCAAGAACTGCCTGGGTCATGTCGGCACGTGTGGTGTCCATGGTCATACCGATGAAGGTTGCCCGGGCATTGGGGTCGTTGTGCGGTGAGCGCTCGCCCATCAGATAAGGAAGGAAATAAACGTGATTGTCGCCAAGCTTTTCGATCTGCTTCTGCTCAGCCGCGTAATCTGTGGTTCCGATGATCTCGTCCATCCACCACTTGTTGCAGCTGGCTGCGCTCAGCATACAGCCCATCAGGTGATAATGTCCGTCTGCATGTGCAAATGCATGCAGTGCATTGTATTTATCCACGCCGAATTTCTCTGAAGAGATAAATACGGTTCCGCTGGTTCCAAGAGAGATATTACACTGTCCGTCACCAACCGTTCCGGTTCCGACTGCAGCCGCCGCATTATCGCCGGCTCCGGCTGCCACCTTTGTTGTCTCCGGGATGCCAAGCTCTGCTGCGATCTCGGGAAGCACGCAGCCAACGCTTTCGTAGGACTCGTAAATCTTCGCCATCTGCTCCTCGCTGATACCGCAGATGTCAAGCATCTCCTTTGACCAGCAGCGGTTCTTCACGTCAAACACCAGCATTCCGGAAGCATCAGACACGTCCGTGCAGTGCACACCGGTCAGCTTGTACGCGATGTAATCCTTCGGCAGCATGATCTTTTTGATCCTTGCAAAATTCTCCGGCTCCTTGTTCTTCATCCAAAGGATCTTCGGCGCCGTAAAACCGGTAAAGGAAATATTTGCGGTATACTCGGATAATTTGTCCTTTCCGATCACATTGTTTAAGTAGTCGCACTCTTCCGTTGTGCGTCCGTCATTCCAAAGGATCGCGGGGCGGATGACCTCATCATTCTCATCCAGCACAACCAATCCGTGCATCTGTCCGCCAAAGCTGATACCTGCAACCTGACTCTTGTCACATTCTGCCAAAAGCTCCTTTAAGCCCTCCATGGTCTGTGTAAACCAATCCTCCGGCTTTTGCTCTGACCAGCCCGGATGCGGGAAATACAGCGGGTATTCTTTTGATACGATTTTTTTGATCTCTCCGGATCCCTCCATCAGCAGCAGCTTTACCGCCGATGTGCCAAGATCTACTCCGATATAAAGCATAAATCATCCTCCTGCACTGTTTTAAATCACTTCTCTGTTACTTTTTCATGGATACGTCCACTTTCCCGTGCACGTGCACGGTACTGTTGTATCTATTCTAACCTACAACCACTATTATTTGCAATAGTTTCACACAATATTTTTGTTATCGGAATGATTTTTGTGCAAATACTCCAAAAAACGCCTGTGTTTTTTGGTGATTGTTTCGCATGTTACTCGTGCACGTTTATTGACATTTGAAGCGGGCTCATGATAGAATTTTTGTAATTATAGAATTTGACCGGGATGTCTTGCATTTCATGTTTGGAACTGTCGCAGAACAGACAGCCCCGGAAGGATCGGAGATACAGCTATGACCACACTGAAAGAAATTGCCGATCTGGCAGGTGTTTCGCGAGGTACCGTGGACCGTGTGTTAAACCACCGGGGCTCCGTGAATCCCAAAACCGCCGAGAAGGTCATGAATATCGTGCAGGCGCTGAATTACCAGCCCAACCGGGCAGGAACCGCCCTTGCCGCGCAAAAGAAAAAATACAAGATCGGAGTGATCGTTTTCGGAAAGAGCAATCCGTTTTTTGACGAAGTCATGGGCGGGATCCACGCGAAATCCGATGAGCTCAAAAGCTATGGCATCACAACCATCATCCGCCGTGTAGACTTTGACGTGCACGCACAGCTGGAGGCCATTGACGAACTGGTTGCCGAGGGCATGAACGGACTGGTTCTCGCGCCCTACAACGACCGGGCCATCTGTGAGCGCATCAATGGGCTGGAAGAAGCCGGCATCCCTGTAGTCACTGTCAACACCGACATCGAGGGCTCACATCGCATGGCCTACGTAGGAAGCGATTATTTCCGCGGCGGCTGCATCGCGGCCGGCCTGTTTGCGCTGTCCGCCTCCACCGAGCTCTCCCTGGGGATCATCACCGGATCCGACAGTGTGCTCTGCCACACAGAGCGCATCCGCGGGCTGCGTCAGACGTTGAAAGCCAGCTATCCTCACATACACATCATAGGTACGGTGGAAAATCATGATGACGAGATCGAAAGCTATACCATAACCAAGCAGCTGCTTTCCGAGCATCCCGAGACCAATGCGCTCTTTTTTACAGCGGCCGGCATCTACGGCGGCTGCAAGGCCGTGACCGAATCCGGTCTTCACCCGCGCATCATTACCTTTGATGAAGTTCCCACAACCATCGAGCTCATCAAAAAAGGAACGGTGCTGGCTACCATCAGCCAGCAGCCCTATAAACAGGGCTACCGCTCCCTTGATATCATATCCGAATATCTCACTTCCGGAATCCTTCCCGAGGACGAGCTGCAGTACGCAGAGCACTCCATCATCATTCGGGAAAATCTGCCGGATTTATAAGAATCATTCTCTCATTCAAAAAAGCATGATGCTCTCGCGACTTTGCATGACAGTGCGGAGCGGGAGCACATGCTTTTTCTCAAAAAACAGAGCCTCATCTTTCGATGAGGCTCTTGCTT
>JAQYOU010000107.1 GCA_028727105.1 bacterium | reverse complement strand
CGCCAGCTCCTTTTCGTAACCGCTCATATGGTCCTTGATAATCTGATCCAAAACCTTTTTTGCCATGTCGTAGGTCTCTTTGTCCTCCGCACTGAGTCCGGAAGGATCATTTTTTATATAAGCATCGGAGATGTGCGTCGTACTGCGGATCTCATACTGATCCATGACCTTGAAGCCATCCTCCTGATAGTTACTCTCCTGCTCCGCCTCCTTTGCCTGTCTGGCACGCTCATCATCAATGAACTGGCTCACCTTCGCATTCTGTGTGTTCATCTGATCCATAAGCAGCACATTCATGCCTATCGAAGTGCCCACCCCGCCGATCAGCAGCGCAGACACTACCCCTGCAAGGATATGTCCGGCTCTCTTTTTGCTCTTACCGGACACATTCTGTTTCTTGGATGCCTTCTGCTCTTTTTCCGGCACCATGGTTTCTGTTTGAACTTCCTTCTTTTCTTCGCTCATATTTTTTCCCTCTTTTCTTCCTCCTGAAGCGTCCCCATAGCAGCCTCTCCGGACGCCTCTATCTTACAGACACGGAATCTGATGCTGCGTTACAGTTGTTTACATAAAATACCATTTTTCTGTACATATACTATAACGATCCGGACACACAATATAACTACACCTTTTGAAAATTATATGAATTTTTTTGATGAGGTCTGACAAAGAGCGATCACCGACATTGTCATTCCTTCTCCTTTCTGCTTCGGAAGAAGGCAAAAATCCTCAAAGCGACTGCCTTCTGGCAGCCAGCCCTCACTGACCGCTGCACAGAGCGCGCTCCGCTCACATACATTTTCCACGCCAACAGTCTCCTTTACAAAACCGGAAGCCTCGAAACATCCCTTTTGATCCGAAAGGGCCTTTGCAGGAAACGTAAGAAAAGGGACACCCAGCCGCTCTGCCAGTGTGATCAGCCCGGCTTCCTCCCGTTTCACATCAATGGAAGCAACTGTCCGGATACGGTAAAGAGACCAGCGGTTCTCTTCAAAGACAGAGGAAACGAACCGGTACAGCTCCTCTTCGGAAACGCCCTTCCGGCAGCCCATTCCGATGATCAGATCCTGCGGAACCAGATGCAGGGTATGGGCAAACGGCTGACCCACCGGATCCGGCGAGATCAAAAATCCGCACTCCGGGGTCAAAGCTCCAATCGGCTCTCCTTCCAGCAGCGCCCCGGACAAATGCTTGATCTCATCCTTCTCCACGATGGCAAGGTGCTGCTGCCTGGCAAAGGTATCCACCGAAAACACGTCCTTCAGATCCGTTGCCGTCGTGATAACAGGTACCGCGGAAATCTTCCCGGCAATCAGTCGCGCCAGCTCATTGGCACCTCCCACATGTCCGGAGAGAAGCGGTATCACGAATTGTCCCTGCTCATCAACAACGATCACTGCCGGGTCTCTCAGCTTGCTTTTCACAAAGGGTGCGACTGCCCGGACCGCAATACCGGCTGCGCCCACAAACACAAATGCATCTGTATGCAAAATGAGGTTTTCCATCTCCTCTGCCAGTGTGGAAAAGCTCTTCCAGCCAGAGACGGCCAGACGCGCGGGTGCATGTGCACTAACACTGCTGCCCGCTTCCTGCGCCGCCTGTATGATCTGTTCACCTGTCTGTATCCCCCGGCTGCTGAAGCCAAAGATCACGACCCTTTTATGCATGGTTTTTACCCTTCTGCTTCTCAAAGAATTCATCCACTGCCTGAATGATCTTTGCCGGCTCCAGCGTCTTTAACAGATAGCCGTCCGGCTTTAATGCCATCACCTGCATGACACTGGCCTTATCATCCTTACTGGTGAGGAAAATGACCGGCATATCTGCAAACTCTTTCTCCGCACGAATCATTTCAAGTACCTGTTTTCCGTCAACGATCGGCATCTCATAATCCAAAAGGACCAGATCCGGCCGGTCTGTAGCCAGATATTTGATCGCCATGGCACCGGAATTTGCCAATATCACCTGGTAATGATCCTCTAACCAGCCCTTGACATTTCGAAGCATCGCACCGGAATCATCTACCACAAGGATCTTCTTCTTTACCTGAAAGCCATATTTCTGTACGTAGTGATCGATAGACTCCACCATGCTGTTCACATTCAGGGGGCGCACAAACTTCTCCCTCACAAGGTGGGAACCGACCAGGGCTTCCATCGCACCCAGCTCGTCACTGCTTCCGGTTAAGAATACCGGGATCTCATACTCAGACACCCAGTCCTTCACATAAATGAGCGCCTGCTTTTGCTCGGTCATCTGTTCATCACCGTAGATCAAAAGCGCACAGATATCATCGTCCAGTTTACTGATCGCGTCAATATCGGGCTTCACACTTGTAACATAATAACCTGCTTCTTCAAATTTTTCTTTCAGACAGAGCATCAGATACCCCTGTGTCTGAGTAATGATCAGTAGTTTCTTTAACATTACGCACCCTCCTCCTTCAGCATTTCATATAGATCATCCGAAAGCTTCATCACATCCATCAAAGCCACATCTGCAAGGCTCGCCCGAAGCTTCTCCAGCTTTTCCCGACAGGCCTCCGGCATCCGGCAGCTGTCCAGCTTCTTCATTGCCGCATCCGCCCCATCCAGATCAAAGGCATCCGCCGCATCATGAAGCACCTGCAGGATCTCACAAAGCTGGCTGTTTGTGCATTCCTCTTTCGCCTCATTCTGCGACTGTGCAAAGGGTTTCAGGATCGGCTTATAGCTTCGATATGCCGCCAGAAGCTTCGGCGTCTCTTCGCGAATCGTATCGATATCATTGGCATTTCCACAATCCTCCATCCGGTGGAACCATTCCGAAAGCTGCGTATCTCCGATCATCCGTGCGGTGTTTTTCAGCGCATGGACTTCGATCGTATAGTCACGGATCAAGCCGTCCGCCACGCACTGCTCCAGCTTCGTTGCCTTCGTATCGATCAGCTTGTAAAAATCTCCCAAAAGCTCCTGCCAGAGCTTTTCGGTTCCGCAGCAGCGGATACCCTCTTTCGGGTCAATGTTTCCAAGACCAAACTCTGCCGGTTCCGTTTCATCTGCACCTGTCAAAAGCACTTCGCCGGAAAGCTCTCCCTTTGGTGTATCCGGTATTTTCGCGTCCGCCCCGCGCTTTTGGAATGCACAGCCATGCACGATGAGCCCCCTCGGAAGCCAGCGCTTGATCTTGCTGCAGATCTCCTTCATCTCGATGGGCTTTGCAACAAAATCATCCATGCCTGCTGCCTTAAATTTTTCCCGGGCATCCATCAGCGCATTTGCACTCAGTGCGATGATCGGTACGCTCTTATCATATTCATCATCCATTGCGCGTATGCACTCGGTGGTCTCAATTCCATCCATGACCGGCATCATGTGATCCATAAAGATGATGTGATACCGGTTCTGTCCCACCAGCTGTAAGGCACGTTTGCCGCTGTCGGCCGTGTCGATCTGCATCTTCAAGGGTTCTAAAAGACCGCATGCCACCTTTAAGTTCATCTCATTGTCATCTACGATCAAAATCCTTGCCTCCGGCGCCGTAAAGTTCACATACTCTTCCGCTTCACAGCCGTCCGTCATCTCCTCGTGATTTAAGATCTGGCAGAAGTTCAGCGTATACAAGGGCTTATTGACGTTCTTTGCCGCAGACTGACCGCTCTCCTCCAGCAGCGGGTTGGTCAGCACACGAATTTCACCCAGCGCCTGCTTTCGCTCCTCCGGCAGCCCCTCCAGAATATGTTCACTGGCAGCATCCGTGAAAAAGAAGTCCACCGGCTCTTTGGGCAAATGGCTGGCTGCAGGCTCCACATATACGACACCAAACTGTCTGCAGAGATGTCTGAGCTGCTCCGATTGCGGCGTTGACCGGAAATATCCTCCCACACGAACGGATCGCTCAGCCTGTCCGTTCAGCTGTGCTGCCGGTGTGTCCTGCACGTGCCGCTGGTGAATATTAAAGTAGAATTCACTTCCCTCTCCGTAAACACTGCGCACGCCAATGGATCCGCCCATCAGCTCTACCAGCTGTTTTGCAATAGAGAGCCCCAGACCTGTGCCTTCCTTATTATGATTTTTTTTGCTGTCCACCTGCGAGAAGGATGCAAACAGCTTGCCCAGGTCTTCCTCACGGATTCCCTGGCCACTGTCCTTCACGGAAACTAACAGCTCGATATCGTTATCTGTCACTTCCCCGAGGGCGATCTTCAGGCGTACATAACCCTCCTCCGTAAACTTGATGGCATTGTTGACCAGGTTGATGATGATCTGGCGGATACGCAGTGCATCTCCATACATGGACTGCGGAAGTCTCTCGTCAATATCAAAGATCAGTTCCACCGGCTTTTCGCCCACACGGGTCAGAAAGATCATGCCAAGGTCACTGAGCATGGACATCGGCTCATAATCCGCCTCCACCAGCTCTAATTTTCCGGATTCAATCTTTGAAAAATCCAAAATATCATTGATGATCCCAAGCAGGGCATTTCCGGAATTTTTGATATTCTTCAGGTAACCGATATCCTGCGCCGGCAGATCCTCCCGCAGCAGGATCTCCGTCATACCAACGATGGCGTTCATAGGCGTGCGGATCTCATGGGACATATTTGACACGAACATGGATTTTGCCTTGTTCGCATCTTCTGCCTGCTGCTTTAACGCCTTCATGATCTCCGCCTGCTCGGTAGCATTTTTAATATAATAATAGCTCTCGGTAATGTCATTGAGCACATACAGCTTGCCAAAATACGTATTTCCCTCGGTCAAAAGACGGCTGATCACCTCATAGACCCGGTGATCGCGTTCCAGGTTCGTATTGTCAATGATACATGTATCCAGCTCGTTCCAGATGGCAGCATGGCCACTGTACACGGAAAAATCAAACAGTGTCTCCGCCTTTTTGTTATTATAGAGCAGCTGATTTTCACTGTCTAAAACGATCAGCGCATCAGTCTGCTCATCCACCGCCATATCCTTCGCCATGGACAAGGTACTCAGCAGATTATTTTTAAACAACGCGGAGGACAACAGCAGCGTACTGATCAGATAGGCAGGCAGTGTTGTATCGTAGCCGCCTGTCCTTCCGGATATGAACAGAACCAGCCCCGACAGCATGACCACCATGATCATTGAAAGCTTGATGATCTGCATCCGCTGCTGCTCGCTGTGAAGATGAACATAGCGCTTGATGCACATTGCCAGCATCAGGATCAGATAACCCACAACCATGACCATATAAAGGTTGTAGACCGGTCCGTTTCCATGCTCCAGGTGCGCAAACAATCCATCATTGACAAAGGTCATCCCATCATAGTAAAGATTCTGATATTCACAGGTCAATACCAGGAGCGTGATGGACAGATGAAATGCAAACAGCACGTTCACGATCCGCTTTGGAAGGCGGATCCTGCAATAATCTGCAATGAATAAAAACTTCATCAAAAGAATAAAGGGCTTTCCGAGATAGGAAACCTGCACCGCGCGCAGAGCTTCCTGCTGCGTATTCGCTGTCATCTCAAAGAGATACCCTACAAAGTTCAAAAGCAGCGACAGCAGTAAAAATACCATGATCGTCTGCTGTCTGGAGGATCGCTGCTGCAGTACCCGAAACAAGGTCACAAACAGCACTACGATCCCTAAATATTGTATTCCCAATAAAAAAGCATACATCTTTTCTCCTCCGTCACAGCCCGTCTTATGCGTCTGCCGCCATACGCGCCTCGAATTCCGCCACCGGCATCGGTTTTGCAAAATAGAAGCCCTGGATCATGTCACAGCCAAGACCGGCCAGAAAGTCCACCTGCTCCTTCTGCTCGATACCCTCTGCCACCACGCGCATGTTCAGCTCGCGGGCCAGGCAGATCGCCTCCCGGACAATGATCGCGCCCCTGCCCGTCTCATCCTCACCACGGAAAAACTCAGCGTCCAGTTTTAAGACATCCAGCGGGATATCCTTCAGTGTATTCAAAGAAGAATAGCCTGCTCCAAAATCGTCCATGGAGATAGGAAAGTCGTAGGCACGCAGCTGTTTGACAGTATTAACCAGCACATCCTTATCATCAAAAAATGCGCTCTCCGTAACCTCCAGCTCGATCAGCTTATGCTTGGGGCCATAGCTGTCCACCAGCTGGCTGATGTGCTCTGCCAGTCCCTCCTGCGTAAAATGCGCGCGGGAAATATTCACAGAGATCGGTACCGTTTTCTTGCCCTGCACCTTCCATTCCGCCTGCAGCTTGGCGATCTGCGAGAGCATGTAATCGTCCAGTTTCATGATAAAACCATTTTCCTCAAATAACGGGATAAAACGACCGGGCGGGATCATACCCTTTTCGGGACAGATCCAGCGCACCAGCGCCTCTGCACCCACCAGTCTTCCCCCTGTAGGCGTGTATTTCGGCTGTAGATAGACCTGGAATTCTCCGGCTGCCAGCGCTGACTGCATATTGCTCTCCACCCACTGTTCCCAGCTCTGTTCCTCCAGCAGACGGTCGCTGAAAAAGAAGATCTGCTCCGCTTCATTATGGCCGGAGGCCTGTGCCGTATTTGCAAAGCTGAACAATTGGTCGATATCCACATTCTTCCGCTTTTCATACCAGCTGCCCTCGGTGGCGTTCACCGGAAGTACCATGCACACACCCGCATGAAAATGAAGCTTTCGTTCCGGCTGCAGTCCTGCCAGCTCTGCCAGAAGCGAGCGGAGTCTGCGGTAGCAGTTTTGTCTGCAGGCTTCCTCATTTGCCCCCTCGCACTGAAGGATCAATCCAAAATCCGCCTTTCCGTAATGTCCAAACACTTCCTTGCGCTTCATGCGTGCCCGCAGGAAGCCGTCCATACATTCCAGAAGCTCCTCCCCCTGTTTGCTTCCGTAACAGGAGAGATAATTGGTATAGCGTTCCATGTGAAGATCCACGATGGCGTATGTTTTCCGGCTGTTCCATCCGCTTCCCAGCACCTTCGCCGCATAGCCCTGAAAGTACAGCCAGTTGTTTCCGCCGGTCACAGGATCCATGTAAAGCAGCTTTGTTACCCGGTGCTGCATCCGGATATTTAAGATCGTATTGATAAACAAAAAGAGCAGCGGAACAAACAGCAGGACCAGGGCGATGGCACCCAGGATCATGATGTAGATCACGTCCTGACGGATGATCTGAAGCGTGCACTTCACATAAAGCTTTTTCCCGTTCAGACTGACAGGGACGTACATCCAGAACTGCTGCTCAATGATGGGTTCCTGCATCCACCGGGCACGCTTTGCCTCCGAACCGCGCAGATCCGGTGCCTGGTGAAAGGCGCGATGTGCAAGCGCCGGTACATGCAGTTCAAAGATACTCTCAATATCATCCAGCGCGCCCTGTCCGTAGTCCCACGCGCTGTCCTTATAGACCTTACACCGCTCACCCAGCGTCCATTCAAAGCTCTGATCAAACAGCGGCTCACTGCTGCCTGTAGACATCACCCAGTTTCCCTGCTCATCTGTCACATAGACATCACTTGGATCCCGCCGATATCGTTCCACGTTGCTGACCGCATAGGTGATCTTCTCTCCCTGTTGTATGGAGCGCTCCATCAAAATTCCTGTTTCCATGGCCTGATCGTGCAGACTGGTCAGCTTCACCCCGATGATGTAAGTGGTGAACAGATTAATGCCTGCAAAAATGACCACCACACTCACCGCCATAAAGGTCAGAAACAAAAGGATGGAGGGCCAAAAGCTTTTTCGTTTCAGTTTCTTCAGATTCTTTTCTTTAATCTTTGACATATCGCATGTACCTGTCCGCCTGATGAGCGCCTCTGTTTGCTATTTTGTAACAGTTACTTTTTTTGTCTTGGAGTAGGAGGTGTAATAATAGTTGCCATAGGCATCTGTTTTGTAGCCACGCACTCTGATATAATAGGTCTTCCCCTTTTTCAACCCGCTGATCGTGACTGCCTTGCTCTTCACCTTTCTGGTTTTCTGATTACTGAAATCCTTTTTGGAGGCATAGCTGATCTCATAGCCCGTGTAGCTTTTTGCGGATTTATATTTCAATTTGATCTTTTTCCCTGTCACGTTTGTCGCAGAAGAAACACTGACGCTGCCCCCGGCGATGCGCACCGTAAAGATCTCGTACGCACTGGGAAGCATTCCATCGGAAGCCGCCACCGCGGTCACCACATAGGTTCCTCCGTCCGTCAGCTCCACAGGTCCCGTATAAAGGTCATCTGCACCGGGTGTCGTTCCATCCAGTGTGTAATAAATATCTCCCTGCTCCGCAGTCATCGTGATCGTTACTCCCGGCGCCGTATCCCGGATCTCCACCCCCGGCTGCTCCAGCCCCTGTATGAGCATCAGGCTGCCCGAAAACTGTGCATCCGCGGACGGTCGGAGCCCATCATAGAATTCATAGGGCACATGAGAGAAATTCTGATCAGTAGCATTCATGCGCGCGTCCGTAATGTGGAAATACTTTCCGCGATCCCAGGTGTCATCCCAGGTTACATCCACATTGTACCAATAGTCGCCGTAGCGCACCTGATTCCATGCATGAACGCTGCTGGTCACAGAAATACAGTCAATGCCAAAATAGTTGCACAGCATGGCATACAGCTTGGTATAGCCTGCGCATACCGTGGCACCGGTGGTCAGCGCCCCGTAGACCGTCTGTGTATAATAGGGATCTGTTTTATCACTGAGCACATTTTCACCGTCCATGTAGGTCAGTTCACTGCAAAGAAGCTCGTGAATCTGTGCTTCTGTCTCATAGACACAGCCATTATCAATGATCTGCGTCTGCAGCGCCTCCATCCGCGCACGCACCGTTTCCGTAGCCGATGCACGGCTGCTTCCCGAAGCAAAGGAATCATAAATGCCAAGGGCACACGTATTGCTGTTGGTGGTGAACAGGATCGTATTTAAAAAATAGTACTGCGGATTTGCATAGACAAACAAAGTCTGCACCTTTTTCACCTGATCCACCGTCAGGCCCAGCGTGCTGACCTCCTTCGTGCCGCGGCGCTTTTCACCGCCCACGGTATAAGTCTCTGCATTGAGGGTTGACGAGGTCAAAAGCTCTCCGCAGGCAGCATCCAACCGCTCGTAAAGCAGCTGCTCTTTCGCCGTCAGTTTGCTGAAATAATAATCATTGCTGTAGCAGTCCCAGTCATACTGCCTGAGTTCCGGGCGAATGCTAAAAAGCGTACTGCTTCCCCCGGCTTCCTCCGATGCCACAGCCTCCTCTGTCGTAAATGCGATGAGACCACCTGTCGGCAGAGGCGCTGTCGTTTTTTGCGCAGCAAATGCCGTGGTCCCGGGCTCTGTAAGGGGCACTGTCACAAAAAGTACACCGGCCAGCACAGCGGCTGTCAAGCGAGCCCCCTTCCTGTTTTGTTTCTTCCAATTACAAAAAACCATATTAAATCTCCTGTTTCAACAACCGTCGGCACAACTGAAGTTCTGCCTCCGTTGACACACTGTTTTCAAACTTAACCCATCCGGGCTCCGTTGCAGGATTCAAAAGATCCGCGGCTGCCAGCCGTCTTCGCATCTCCCGTGCGGTACCTTCCCCGCCATCAAAAATAGTCACGGAATCCCCCACGATGCGCCGGATCATCTTTCGGGCAAAGGGATAATGGGTGCAGCCTAACACCACCGAATCCAGATGCTTATCAAGATACGGTGCCAAAAGCTGCTGCAAAAAATCATGCAGCTGTTCGCTGTCAAGGTCTCCGGCCTCCACAAACTCCATCAGACCCGGACACGGCAGCGGATAAATTTCAGCCTTGTCTGCATAACGTGCCATGAGCTGCTTAAATTTGTCCTGCTGAACCGTCATGGGCGTTGCCATCACAAGCACCCGCGGATGCTCCTTTTCAAGCGCTGCGGGCTTGAGCGCCGGCTCAATCCCCACGATGGGAAGCTGCGGGTATTTGCCCCGCATCAGACGCACGGCTGCACTCGTTGCGGTATTGCATGCAACCACCAGCCCCTTGGCGCCCTGCGCAAGCAGATCCTCCGCATTGCGGAAGGAAAGACTTCGCACCTCTTCCAACGGCTTTGTACCGTAGGGTGCATGCTTCGAATCGCCCAGATAGATATAATTTTCGTTGGGCATCACCTTGATCAGTTCCTGCAAAACACTGATCCCACCCACACCGGAATCAAATACCCCGATGGGACACCCTCTTTTTTCATCAATAGCCATCATAGCACACATCCAAATCTACATTGATATATCTTCCGTAAGCATCCAGAATACCATCTACCTGACCGGTACTGGAATACTGCCACATGCGCACATTGCCGCCGCCCTCATATCTGTGTCCCAGACTCTGAGCACAGTAGCGTGCGATCCAGATATCCACGTTTTCCTCCTCAAGCTTTGTCTGGTCAATATAATTGTTCAGCCAGTTTAAATTCGCATATACGACAAACTGGTAGCCGGCCTCCTCGATGATCCGCTTATACGCTAAGATCAGCTCCGTCCGTGCCGCCTTATTCATATTCTTGATCTGATTGTCACTCTCGAGATCCAGGGCGATGGGGTATGCAAGCTCCTTGCCCTCCAAAAGCTCCAGCAGATACTCTGCCTCCGCAACTCCTTCATCTACCGATTTTGCCAGTGTATAGCAGTAGATCCCCACCGGGATGCCCTGGGCCATCGCACCGGAATAATAATTCTCAAACTGGATATCCTTTGACGTGCCGTGAGCCAGCCGAAGCATCGCAAACCGGATCCCGGACGCCTTCACAGTCTCCCAGTTAATGGCCTGCTGCCACTTGGAAACATCAATGCCGTTGAGCAGTGCATCCGTCACCGTGACGCTCACACCAACTTCAAGATCATTCACAGCCGCATAGACCGTAGTTTTGCCCTGTCCGACACCGATCACCGTGCCATCCGCGCTGACAGAAGCCACGGCAGGATCCTTACTCCGGAAAGTGATCTTTCCGGGCAGTTCACTGGTGGCCGTTAATAATGCGCTAACGCCGGGGCCCAAAAAGAGTGTACGGGTATTAAATTTGATCGTCCCGATGGTCACAGACACCGGATCACTCATTGCGCTGGTCAGTCCATCACAGGAAGCCTCCACCTGGTACTGATAAGTCTCACCGATGGTCAGACCCTTGTCTGTGTAGGTACATTCGCTCAGATCGGCCGCGATCTGCTGATAAATACCGCTCGATCCATCCAAACGGTAGAGCTGATAGACCGCTCCGGTTCTGGAGGGGCTCCAGCTGATGGTTACATTGCCGCTTCCATCCTGTTTTACCGCCATATTTCCCGGCGCATTCAGCATTACAGCCGGATCCTCGACAGTGACCACACTTTGCGCAGCAGATGCTTTACCCTGCACCTTTTTCCCGTCCGGATTGTAGTGCAGGGCAATGATCTTATAATAGTAGGTCACGCCCGGTGTCACGGTAGCTTCGTAGGTATTTGTGTAAACCGCCTTGATCCGCTTGTAACCGCCAACCTTCGTTTTACTTCTATATACGCGGTAGAAATCCGCACCCTCCACGTCTGTCCACGCGATGGAGACATGGGTCGGATCCTTCTGTTCCATCTGTGTCACGACAGGAGACGCAAGCGCTGGTGTCACCTTCAGGCTCTTAGACTTCACTGTTTTTCCTTCCGCACTTTTGGCGATCACACGGTAATAATAAGCCTGCTTTGTATAAAGCCCCTCTGCCACAAAGCGAAGCTCCTGCCCGGGCTTTCGCGTAGCGATGGTCTTGAACGTCTTATTATCCGTAGACTGCTGCAATGCATATTTCACGGCATACTCCGAAACATCCCACATCAGTGTCGCCGACTGATATCCGATCGTCGATGCCATAACCGTTGGTGCAGACAGTGCCGGCGTCACATCCACCGGCTGTCCATTCGCATCCAGCACGATCTGCTCCGCCTCCGCAGGCGCTGCACAGACAGACTGCGCAGGCGCACAAAACGTCATCACCGCAGCTGTCAACGCGACAGCAGCATATTTTATCATCAAGTTCTTCATACATCCTCCTATATGTTTCGTTCCTTTATCTTCATCCTCACACCGCTGTGTTACAGTTTCATTCAGTGTATCAAAAAAACGACATAAAATCAATGTTCCTACATTTGATGACGCACGATCAGGTATTCATCTCCCAGCTGGTAATAGGGACAATTGTCGAAGGTCCCGGTCAGAAACCGGACCATATCATCCTCATCCAGGTTCATGTCACACACGTAGCATTCATCCTCATCGTCATATACAAAGTTTGCGCAGGACTCGCAGTTTGTTACTTCCTTCATGGTATGCCTCCTTCCAGATTCTTTCCGGATTATACATTATACTTACTATATACGATAAATCCACTGATTGCAAAGGGGTTGTGCCTCCCAAAACAGCGAAAAACCCCGGAGCCTGCAAAAAATGCAAGTCCGGGGTATGTTATTTCTTCTCTGTTTCAAAAGCTGCCTGATCCTAATACTGCGGTTCAGCCTCCGCATAATAAGGTCCGGGCACCTTTGTGCGAAGCACCTTGTACAGCTCCACGCAGGTATACTGATAATATGGATTTACCCAGAAGATACCTACGATATTGAAGGTACTGCCGCTAAGATCTGCCATAAAAGAAAGGACAGATCTAAAACGAATGCATCCCACTTCTCGCCTGCCATCATCTCCGTGGACAGGTTCTTTGCCTCTGAAAAGCTAAGGTTCGGATCCTCTGCCAACAGATACGGGATCATACGATACTGATAAGCCTTAACAATACCGGGTACGATCAATAACAGTGACCACAGGAAAATGAACAGATTCTGTAAAAAGACTACCGTCACAACATTCATATAGTTGTTTTTGAACCCATATCCCATATGATTCAGATCTGCATTTCCATCACTTGCATGCAGGAAATATTTCTTACATCCGATCTGAAGGGGGTTAAATACAAGGATTGACAATGCCAGCGATGCGATCACTACAACGAGGATCACCACTGCCGCCAGTCCCAGGATAAATGCCAACATGCCTATATACTTTCCGCCGATCCCATCAATAAACGCATTTCCGGTCACTTCCGTCGTCTCGCCGTTATCAGAGCCTCTGCCGCTTCCGCCGCCAAAGCCTCCGCTCACAAGCGCCAGAATAAATGCCACCAGCACGGATTTCCAGTAAAACGCCTTTACGCTGAATTTCGCTTTTTCCTTCAAAGCTTTTCTTGTCCATTCCATAACACAAATCCTCCTTTTTGATCTGCTTACATGACAGACTGTACGGTCTGCCACATCTGTGTTTATTTCATACGCTTGATGAGTGCCGCACCGTAGGTTCCATGTCCCAGATGACATCCCAGGCTGAGCGGAATGGGTGACATACTGCAGCGCACACCAAAATGCTCCTCCAGCTGGTTTTTGAACGCCAGAGCGTCTTCCCTTGACATGCTTGCTGCTGCCGCCAGATAAAACTCACTCAGGTCATCCGTATGAAATTTGTTCTGCAAGGTTTCCTCCAGGCTCTGGATGATCTTTTTGCGCGCCAGCTTATCGCCGCGCACCTTGCCGACCGCTTCCACCTTTTCGCCTTCCAGCGCCAGGATCGGCTTAATGTTCAAAAGATTACCCAGCATGGCTGAGGATGCGGAAATGCGTCCGCCCTGCTTTAAATATTTTAAATCCTCCACCGTAAGGAAGATCTTGCAGTCATTTTTTGCGTAGACCAGCTCCTTTAAGATCTGGGATGCATGTTCTCCGGCAATGGCGCGCTTTCTGGCCTCAAGAACCGCCGCCTTCTGCGTCACACTGACACGGCCGATATCCGCCACCAGCACTTTTCCGTCATAGTCCTGTGCCATTGCCTGCGCCGTTGCACAGGAACCGCTGAGCCCGCTGGACATCGGAATGTACAAGAGCTCATCGTGTTCCTCCAGCACGCGATCCCACAGATCCATCACATCCGCCGGAGAGGGCTGGGAGCTGTAGATCTTTGATCCCGCCTGCTGGCGGATGTAAAACTCATCGTGTGTCATGGTACGATCTTCAAAATAAAGCTCGCCATCCACATAAAAGGGCATCGGTAACACATAAATGCCATATTTTTTTGCTTTTTCCTGCGAGATCGCGCAGTTTGAATCGGTTACGATCGCTGTTTTCATCGTTTTCTCCTTTTCGGTCATTTTGGGTATGAAAAAAGCGGGTGATGGGAATCGAACCCACGTATCCAGCTTGGAAGGCTGGTGTTCTACCATTGAACTACACCCGCAAAAAACGATATTATATTACGTTCGCCTCACGAACGAAAATTATTATATCATCGTTTTTCGCAGGTGTCAATAGTTATTTTTATTTTCTCACGCCTCTATTTGATTCTAACACCCTTCACTTTGCTGAAGGTGCTGTAGTATTTTTCCCCATCTACCACAATATAGCTTCGCACCTTATAATAATGCCGTCCGGCTTTCAGCCGGTTGTGGGTACATGACGTATAAGTATTCTTTGAAATCGTGCCCAAATACTTATAACCGGAGCTCTTTTTTGTTGAGTGATACAGCTCGTAGCCGGAAGCATAGCTGTCCTTTTTCCATGAAAGTGCTGCCGCTTTTCCTTTTTCATTTGTGACCGGCTTTCCGCTGACCCAGGTCATCTTTTTCGGCTTGATGATAAAGTAAGCCTTTTTTGTTCCGCTGTAATCACCGATTCCCGTGATCACAACCGTGGCTTTTCCGGGCTTTTTATTGTTCCGGTATTCTACCTCATAGTCCTCATCCTGCCAAAGCTCCTCACCGTTTAGCTTCACGGTCACTTCCGGCTGTTTCGTTTTTCCGTTGTAGGTCTGGTTGGACACCTTGACCGTTGCCGGAGAAAGGCTGGCCTGTGCGATCTTAAAGGTCACGGTTTTGCTTCCGCTGTAGCTGCCTGTGCCCGTGATCGTGATGCTGGCCGTTCCGGGCTGAACATTATCACGGTAAGATAATGTATAATCCACATGGTTCTGAAGTACGACGGAACCGATCTTCACGGTAACCGACGGACGGATCTCATCGCCGGTGTAGCGCTGCGTATCAATACTGCTGACCGTTGTGTTATTGATGGTTTTTCCGATGATCCGGAAGGTAGTGGTTTTTGTGCCGGTGTAATTACCTCTTCCGGTCACAGTCACGGTGGCGGTTCCTACATTCCGGTTGTTGCTGTAGCTCACATAATAATCCGTGTTCAAACGCAGTGTGGTGTTGTTTACCGTCACCGTGACGGTCGGCTTGATATCCGATCCGGTGTACAGCTGATCCTCGATGGCCGCAATGGATGCAGAATACAGATTCGGTCCGGTGATCCGGAAGGTGGTCGTCCGTGTTCCGCTGTAGGTACCAATACCTGTGATCGTGACAGTCGCCGTTCCCATGTTTACATTATTGGAATAGGAAACCGTGTAATCCGTACCCTCCCGCAAAAGAACGTTGTTCACATATACAGAAATACTCGGGCAGATCTGATAGCCGGTATAGGACTGATCTGAAATGGACGTGATGGTCGCGTTGTATATGGTGGGAGCAACGATCCTGAAATACGCGGATTTTGTTCCGGTATTTGCATACCGGTTTATGCCGGTCACCGTCACAAATGCGGTTCCGATATTCACATTGTTCTCGTACTTTAACGTATAGTCGATATTTTCTGTTAAAAGTGTACTGCCGACGCGAACCTTTACCGCAGGCCGCAGCTCGTAGCCGGTGTAGGACTGGTCAGCAATCGTATCGATCGTCGCCTGATTGATGCTGGGCTGCTGCACGATCAGTGTAAAGGGCGATGCCGTCTGCCCGGCGCACGTCAGATTCACGCTCGTTTTTCCCACTCCCTGTCCGTACAGGGAAGAACCGTTGTAGGTTGCAATTGATGTGTCAAAGCCCGTCACACCGACCGTACCGACAAGGGGACAATCATCGCTCATGGGATAATGTCCGTTGATCTGAACGAATGCCGTACACTTGCTCAGATCATAGTAGTCGCCTACATTGATCGTGACGTTTCCCGTGGGTGCACCTGTGATCGTCCGGCTGGTGATCCGTGTTTTTTCTACATTGATCGTCCGCGTGACGGTTCCATTGTCCTCCGGCAGCGTTCCGACGCCGCTTGGGTGAGCAGAAAATGCCGCCACCCAGTAATCCTTTCCGTTGTAGGTCACATGTCCGATACCAACCGCTCCTTCGGAGAGCTCCGTCATCCGCTGATACTCCGTTCCGTTCACGTCAGATATCCAGGAGATGTAAATCTGTACCGCCGTAGAACCCGCACAGCCGATAGACTCTTTCACATCTGAATTTGCCCTTGGATATGCGGATGCGATCCCGCTTCCATCCGGACGTGTCACTGCATTGTAAACAAGCGCCACCTCCGCTGCACGTTGCATGGCGGCCTGCTCCAAACCGTAATCGTAGACCAATTGAGACAGCTCAGTCTGAGCCGCACCGCCTGACACCACATCTGCAGCATTCTTTTTATTGATTTCCTCGCGCAGCGCATTGATCTGCGCAAGCAACGCGCGTGCCTGCGTCTGTCCGTAAGTCACCTGAATGCTGACCGGCTCCGTTGCACCGGCCGCCTTCACCGGCTCCAGCGGTGAAAACGGCAGCAATGCCGCGGCCAGCACGACGGCCAACAGCCGTCGCCAGCCATATCCTTTCCTCTCCACGCTCTTTTGTTTCATCCTTCTCCCCGCCTTTCTTGTTCCGCTCCGATCTGTTCGAAACAGATACTTCCAATCATTATCCTAGCACCATTTTGCAGTGCTTTTTGTAGCAGGCAATTCCAAACTTAACGATTGTCTGCATACCATCGCATTCCAGCTTTGCGGAGTAATGCTTCTCCTCCATCTGTCGCAAGGCCGCTGCACATGCTGCATCCATTTTTCCTTCTTCCGCATATTTCAGTTCGATCACTACACCGATCCTGGTTTCCGGAACTTCCACCAAAATATCGCTATAGCCTTCTCCCGATTCTGCATTTGATCTCACAAACCAGTTTTCTTTATGACTCAAAAGTCCTAAGAGAATCCCCTGATAAAAATGCTCTTTCTTTTCTTTTTTCACAGCAGTATCGCGAATACTGATCGTATTCCAAAGATAATCATTCAACAATGTCTCCGCCATCTGTACATCCCTGGCAGGAAATGCCTCACATAGCCGATCCAGTTTCGACAGATCACACTTAGATGTATCATGAAACCATTCCCTGATCTGCGTGATAAACAATTCTCTGATCTCCAGATTCGGAATTGCCAAAAGATATTTTCTTCCTTCTTCTCGTCCTCTCTGTGTTAGATATCCTGTTGTAAAAAGAACACTCCACAAATGATCGATCGTTTTGTCCAGCTCGTTGTATGTTAGTTCCTGTTTGATTTCCTTGACGATCGCCTCTCCGGCGATCAGTCTCTCTATTTCATCCTTTGTCTGTTTATTGGACCTTTCAATAAACCTTCGAACAATGCTATTACTGCTGGTATTAGACCAGTAATCCTGAGGGCGTTCCGTTGGATCTGCACACAGTTGATCACAATAACTGATCACATCCCATGGACAATATACCGAGACATTTCCGAACTGATATCCATCATACCATTCTTTGATCGCCTCATAGTGCTCCGAAAGTCCATAATATTGCAATAATTCTCTTACTTCATGATCCGTAAATCCAAAGTACTCATCGAACCGGACATCCGTCACAGACAGCACTTTCAGATTATTCAGACCCGTAAAAATACTCTCTTTGGAGACACGAAGACATCCGGTAAGCACCGCAAAATGAAGGTTGGGATTCGTTTTTAACGCATTTCCAAACATACCTCGGATCAAAGACACCATCTCGTCATAATAGTTATTTTCAAACGCCTTATCTAAAGGGACATCGTACTCATCAATAAGCAGGATCACCGGTTTCCCATAATGCTTTGCCAACAAAGCAGACAACGTCTGCAAACTTGACGGAAGCATATCATCCGGCATCGAAAATGTTCCTTTCGAAATTCCCGTAAATCCCCGGTACATTTCTTTTTCAATCTCAGATAAAGCAAAACTGTCTGATAAGAACGAAAAACGCATTGCTTCCGTCCCGATCACGTTCTTTAGCGCTGTACATGCTGCCTCAAACGACAGCCCCTCCACACTTTTCAGACTGATCGAAATCACCGGAAACTGTCCCATATACTGCTCGCACAATTCGGTTTCCCGCGTGATCTTCAATCCATCAAAAAGTGTCTGGTCACACCCGATCTCAAAGAAAGCTTTGAGCATGCTCATATTCAGGGATTTTCCGAAACGCCTCGGCCTTGTAAACAGATTGACCTCTCCCCAATTACGGAGCAGATCTGCAATCAGTCCCGTTTTATCTACATAGTAAAAATCCTGCCGGATCAGTTTTTCGAAAATATCTACTCCAACCGGCAGTTTCTTTTTACTTATCATTTTACTCGTCATGTACCGCAAGCCTCCTTCCGAAGCAGTAATGACGCCTGGCAATCCCGCACTACATGCATTGCACAGCGTCACCTATGTACACATATATTTTGATTTTACCATCGTCTTCCCATGATAGCAAGTTGGCAAAGCATTTTTATTGTGAAACAAAAAACCGGCTGACACACATACGATCCTTCGCTCGTACATGTGTCAACCGGTTTTCGCGTGCCCAGTTTCGGAATCGAACCAAAGACACAAGGATTTTCAGTCCTTTGCTCTACCAACTGAGCTAACTGGGCAGGTGTTGTGTATGCTCACAACAATAAAAATATAATACGATACGCGAAATTTGTCAAGTCCTTACAAACACATCACCATATACGCCGGCAGATAGAGGATATCATCTGTTACCTTCAGATTTTTTGTATGGATCACATACGCTTTGCCTATTCTTTCGCGGTATCGATCGATAAACCGTTCCAATGACGTAATGCTGTAGCGATCCGTGGATTTTACTTCAATGGGAGAAACCCGGTATCTTGTCTTGCTTTTATTTGCTATCAGAAAATCTATCTCGATATCATTTCTGTGTTTTTCTTCATTATATCTGGTATAGAAAAACAGTTTATGCCCCTTGGAAGTCAGTTCCTGCGCGATCGCATTTTCAAAAAACATTCCCTCATTGACCGACAAGCGCCCCAGCAAAAGCATCCGGTACAGATCTTCCTCCACGATCTCATTTTCGTCAAAGGAATGGCTGATCAATAATCCCGTGTCACCCATATAACACTTGACATAGGTTCTGTCTTCATTTAGTGAAAGCCCCACATTGGGATCCTTACAGTTAAAGCATTCATTTGCGATCATGGAATCGCTCAGCCAGAAAAATGTATCATGAAATTTTTCTAGCGTGGATTGTTTTTCTATCTCAGAAAGAATCACGCGCTTCTCGTGTTTTGAAAGGAAGGCCGGAATCTGGTCAAAGATTGCCAGCACCTTTGACTGATATCTATTATCAATTTTCATAATGTCATCCCGATAGAGTGACAAAATGTCCCGCTTCTCCTGATCCGATTTTTGGAAGCTCTTCGCGTTGTTCACGTAGGCAGCCACACTTTGCGGCATTCCGCCCACAATGATAAACTGTCGAAACAAAAGCATGGCCTTATGATGAAGCTTTTCTTCCATCGGCATTTGTTTTTCAAAGCAATTCTTAATATATTGCACCATCTGCCCTTCCCCAAGAGCCATGCAAAACTCTTCGAAATCCATGGGGTACATCTTCAGTTTTCGTTCTTCTGACGGGATGGTAATATCCTTCACACTCTCCTTGACAGAGATGAGCGAACCTGTCTCAATGTAATCAAAGCGTCCGTCTTTCACCAGCTTTTTGATTGATTGCCTTGCTTTCGGAAACCGTTGGATTTCGTCAAAAATGATCAACGATTCTCGCGGATAAAGCTGCACACGCATTTCCGTCGACAGGATCATAAAAAAGGTATCCAGATCATTCAGATAATTTTGAAATGCATCCAACACCGCATCACTGACATCATTAAAATCAATCAGCAGATAGCTCTTATACTCGTTCTTTCCAAATTCCTCTGCGATCGTAGATTTTCCGATACGTCTGGCTCCTTCGATCAGCAGTGCTTTTTCTCCTGCTGCCGTTTGCTTCCACTCCAACAGCTTTGCGTATATTTTTCGCTCGAATAGCATACTCTATACCTCTTATTATATCAGTTATCAACATCACACAAGTATATTATATTCCAAGTCTCAAATAATACGCAAGTATAATTATCTTGATTTTTTATATAATACGCAGGTATATCACTCTCCTGCGACCCCGCCACCTGCAGTTTCTTGCGGATGCTTGGCATCAAAAAACCGGAACTGCGAGCCACTCCCACAGTTCCGGTTATACACGTCTTATTCATTTCAATTGCTATCCAGTCGTATCTCTGTTTTGCCCACGTTTCATCATCCCGCCACAACCGGCAGAACATAAGTCACCCACAAATGTGAGACCGGCATAACGATCAGCATGGCAGGAATCATATCCGCGATGGGGAATTCCTTCACCTTGATCATACGAAGTCCCGTCGCTAAAAGGAGCACTCCTCTTCTTAAGTATATTATGAGGTGATTGCGAAACTATTTAGTTATATTTTAGGGTCATGTGAGCACATGCCTAAGTATATTACGCGTTCTGTAATTTTTTAATCGCCGCCTCGATACGGGCGATGCTCTCTTCCTTGCCAAGCACCTCCATGAGCTCCGTTGCGCCACCGGGTGTCATCTGCTTGCCGGAAACGGCGGTACGGATCGGCCACATCACATAGCCGTTCTTTACACCCTTTTCCTCCACATAAGCGCTCAGCATCGCATACAGTGCATCGTTGCTGTAGTCGGTCTGCTCCTTTAACTTCGGAAGAATTTCCGTAAGCACTTCCAGTGAAGTCTCGGCGTTGGTCTTCATCTTTTTATGGGTGTACATCGCTACATCATATTCAGGCACTGCCTCGAAGAAATCAATATGATCCTTAATATCAGGCAGGATCTCAATACGTGTCTTTACCATTTTAGCGATCTTCTTAAGATCATAATCCTTTGTAACAACCTCGCGGATCACCGGCTCTGCCATCTCGTAGAAACGATCCTCGTCCATTGCTTTAAAGTACTCGCCGTTCATCCATTTCAGCTTCACCATGTCGAAAACTGCCGGAGACTTGCTGATGTGCTTGTAATCAAAGGCCTCTACCAGCTCCTCCAGCGTAAAGATCTCGCGATTGTCACTGGGGCTCCAGCCAAGCAGTGCTACGAAGTTTACCACTGCCTCAGACAAAAAACCCTGCTCGATCAGATCCTCGTAAGAACTGTGACCGCTGCGCTTTGAAAGCTTCTGGTGCTCCTCGTTTACGATCAGCGGACAGTGGATATATTTCGGCTCCTCCCAGCCGAATGCCTTATATAAAATCGTATATTTCGGTGCGGAAGACAGATACTCGCAGCCGCGGATCACGTGTGTGATCCCCATGAGATGATCATCCACAACATTTGCGAAGTTGTAGGTGGGATATCCGTCAGACTTGATGAGGATCATGTCGTCCAGCTCCTCGTTGGGAGCGGAAATATCACCGTAGATCTCATCGTGGAAGGTGGTTGTTCCCTCAGTCGGCATGTTGGCACGGATGACATAGGGCTTTCCTGCTGCCAGGTTGGCCTCGATCTCCTCCTTTGACAGATGCAGGCAGTGCTTGTCATACATCATGATCTCTTTTCCCGCTACTTCCTTGCGCAGGGAGTCAATACGCTCCTTATCGCAGAAGCAGTAATATGCTGCGCCCTTGTCGATGAGCTGCTTTGCGTATTCCATGTAAAGACCGCTCTTGCAGCGTTCACTCTGCACATAAGGGCCAACGCCGCCGTCCTTGTCCGGACCTTCATCGTGCTTTAAGCCGGTCTTTTCCAATGTGCGGTAAATGATGTCCAGCGCTTCTTCAAAAAAGCGTTCCTGGTCCGTATCCTCTATTCTTAATATGAAATCGCCGCCCTCGTGCTTTGCGATCAGATAGGTATACAGCGCTGTACGCAAATTTCCCACATGCATTCTTCCGGTGGGGCTGGGGGCAAATCTTGTTCTTACTTTACTCATGACTGTTCTCCTTTATCAATTCTTGCTATTCAAAACGTAATACTACGATCGATTTGACCGGTTTTTCCACGGTCAGCATTCACCGCTCATTATACAACCTCGAATTAAAATGTGCAAGAATAAAGAACGCCCTGCCACTCCTTCCTATATCAAAAAATACGATGGAAACATCTATCCGCAATTGGACAATGAAAAACGCCGCATCGTACATACCTGTATCGACACGGCGCCTTTACTCATCTGCAATTGTCTGGTTCATGAAACTGTATAACTCCTTTCAACAATACAACTGGAAACTCTGGTTCTCCTCCATGGGAGCTTCCTTTAACTTCATCTGAAACATCACCTGAAAGGGATGCTCCTGTGGTTCACTCTGCCGATTCTGCTGCTCGCGTTTCGGAGAGTACCGGATCTGTGATACTGCACCAACCGGCAGGATGCTCTCAAAACCTCTTGCATATTTTGCGATGTCCACCTTCCTTCCATGTCTTTGCAGAACAATCGTGACTACATCTAGTTGTTTCCCTGCCTCATGCAACAACTTCTTGTTACTGCCATTTTAGAGGACTTTGTTTTCCCTGTCAACCTATTTATCGGAATTTTTTCGCTTTTCCAAATAGTTTTCTAACAGTTTGCAAAATATTCTAAAAATTTATGATATTTATTTTTCAGCAAGTAAAAAATCGAGTATTTTTTACAATTTTCCCCTTAATGATTGAATCTTTTTGTCGAAAATGGTAAAATTAGTTTTGGAGTCAGACCATCTCTGACTGAAAAACGTATGGTGGAGAGGTAATATTATGAAAAATCTAAAAGTAAAAACAAAACTAATGATCATCATGCTTTTGGTTTCGGTCATCATTATTTTGGGCAGTATCGTGTCCGTGGTCAACATGAACGCAGTCAAAAACAAGGCGCTTGGCGTGATGGAAACTTCTATCCGCTCCAGCTATGACCAAAGTATCAAGGAGCAGGTGGACGGTGTCATTTCCCTGCTCACGGAGATCAATAGCTTATACGAAGCCGGGTATCTTCCGCTCGAAGAGGCAAAGGCAATGGCAGCTGAAGAGATCCGCAACATGCGCTACGGCGAAGCCGGATATTTTTGGATCGATCAGTCTGACGGTACCAACGTTGTTCTGCTCGGAAGTGCCACCGAGGGAACAAACCGTATGGAAACCAAGGACGGTGACGGCTTCCAGATGGTCAAAGAGATCATCCGTGTAGCGGTGGAAGACGGTGGCGGCTTCACCGACTATGTATTCCCCAAGGAGGGCGAGACCGAGAATTCTCCCAAACGCTCCTACAGTGCTTACTTCGAACCCTTTGACTGGGTAGTCGGAACCGGTAATTATACCGATTACATCGATGATACGATCGCTGCATACAATACCGAATTTACAGATTATGCCATGAAAAAAGCGATCACTCTGATCGGATGCTGCATCCTTTTCCTTATCATCGTGCTCATTTTGATCAGCATGATCGCTTCCGATATTACAAAGACTTTGAAAAACGTGGGCAGCAGCATTGAAGTCATTGCAAGCGGTGATTTCACGCATAAGATCGACGAAAAATATATCAGCCGAAAGGATGATTTCGGGCAGCTTTCCAATACGATCGATGACATGCGCTCCACCCTTCAGGATCTGATCGGAAAGGTCAAATCCGGAGCCGGCGACATTGATAATGGTGTCGGCAGCATTAATGAAAGCATTGCACTGCTCAACGATGAGATCGAGGATGTTTCCGCTACCACCGAGGAGCTGGCTGCAAGCATGGAGGAAACCGCCGCTACCGCAACCGAGATCAACACGATTTCCCAGGAGATCGAAGAAGCAGCCAGAAGCATGGCAGTCCGTGCCCAGGATGGCGCTGAGCAGGCAGAACAGATCCATCAACGCGCAGGCGATGCCAAGACACATGCGATCGATAACCGCAAGCAGACCAACGAGATGCTTGCCCAGATCCGGGACAGATTAAAGCTTGCCTTGGATGAAGCAAAGGTTGTTGATCAAATCGGTGTTTTAGCTGAATCCATCATGAACATTACCGGACAGACAAACCTTCTTGCACTCAACGCAAGTATTGAGGCAGCCCGGGCCGGCGAGGCCGGAAAAGGATTTGCGGTCGTTGCCGATGAGATCCGTGTGCTGGCAGAGCAGTCCAAGGATGCCGTTTCTAACATCCAGACAGTTACCGAACGTGTAAATACAGCCGTAACCAATCTGACAAATGATTCCAACCGGTTGCTGGATTTTGTTGATAGTGAGGTTGTCCACAGCCTGGATATGTTTGAGCACATGGCAGATGCCTATAACCAGGATGCAAACCAGATCAATGATCTGGTATCTGATTTCAGCGCGATCTCAGAAGAGCTGCTGGCCTCTATCTCCGGCGTCATTGAAGCGATCAGCGGTATTACTGCCGCTGCAAATGAAGGTGCCGAAGGTACGACCAACATTGCCATGAAGACCGTCAACATTGTGAACGGTTCCGCTGAGGTTCTTGAAAATGCACGCGGTGCCGGAGATTCTGCTGCAGAGCTGGAAAAAAATGTCCGGCAGTTTACTGTTTAAGTCATTCAGATTTTCCATAAAAAAACCGGATGCCCTTCACCGCATCCGGTTTTTTTATGTACGATGTTCTTTTTACTCTGCCAGCAATGCCTCTACCAATGCATCCATCTGTGCCTCAGAATCTGCATTTAATGTAGAACGGATGGTAACGGTAGAATCTAACTGCCTGATCTCCTTCATGCCTTCAAACAGTGCACGCATCTGCTTTCCGGAAACAGGTGCCCAGGTGCCGTTCTCTACAAAACCGACCGTACGCTTCTGATAGTTCTTTGCCTTCAGATGATGCAGGAAGTCTTCCATCACCGGGAACAGCCCGCCATCATAGGTCGGGCAGCATACAACGAGGCGATCATAACGGAATGCATCCTCCACCGCTTCTGCCAGATCATCTCTGGTCAGATCTGTAAATGCAACCTTCAGATCCGTCTTTGCCTGCAGCTTCTCTACCAGCTTCTCAGCAGCTGCCTTTGTGTTGCCATGGATGGAAGCAGAGGCAACGAAAATACCTTTATCTTCGGGTGCATAGCTGCTCCAGGTATTGTATTTGTCAATATAATAGCCAAGATTCTCCTTTAAGATCGGTCCGTGAAGCGGGCAGATCATCTGAATATCGAGTCCTGCTGCCTTCTTTAACAGCGCCTGAACCTGCACGCCATATTTTCCTACGATGTTGAAATAGTAACGGCGCGCCTCACATGCCCAGTCTTCCTCGGTATCCAGTGCGCCGAACTTACCGAAGCCGTCAGCCGAGAACAGGATCTTCTCGGTGGATTCGTAAGCAACCATTACCTCCGGCCAGTGTACCATGGGTGCCATCACAAATGTCAGTGTATGGCTGCCAAGGCTTAAGGTATCACCCTCTGCTACCGTTACATTACGTCCTGCAAAGTCGGTTCCGAAGAACTGCTTCATCATCGGAAATGTCTTTGCATTGGCTACGATCTTCATATCCGGATATTTCTCTGCTGCCTTTGCGATATTTGCCGCATGATCCGGCTCCATGTGGGAAACAACCAGGTAATCCGGCGTGCGTCCTGCCAGCGCGTTCTCCAGGTTGGCAAACCACTCGTCAGTGGCTCTTGCATCTACGGTATCCATGATCGCGATCTTTTCATCCAGGATCAGGTAAGAGTTGTAGGATACACCGTTGGGAACGATGTACTGGCTCTCGAACAGATCCAGTGTCTTATCATCCGCACCAATGTAAATGATGTTTTCCGAAATCGTCGTGTCTTTCATATCTGTTATCCTCCTGTACGTTCATTTTTCAACTAACAGTTATCTTATCACGACAGACTGCCCTTGTAAACACGGTTTTCCCTATGCATCACAAAAAATACGAAGTGCCTGCCATTGCCGGAAGCCTCTCCACTATCTTTTCGCATCGATTCTCACGCTTTCCATCTCAGCCCACGCAGATAATTCTTTCTCTCCGGGGTGATGCGGCTGCTCTCCACCGCTTTTTGGATGGATTTGTTGTGGCACCACTGCGAGAGTCTTCGATCTTCGATGTACGGGACGGCTGCTTCCCACTGCTTGGCCAGCGCTGTGGCAAAATACCACGCCACCATCATATTGATGTAATATTCCTCAGACTGTATCTCCGCCACCCACGCCGGATACTCCGGCGAAAAGGTCTCCGGCTCCAGATACAGACGCATCAGCATCCCAATGCCAAAGCGCACCGTGTAGGTCTCTCCACTGTCCATCCACGCCCGGATCTGTGTGCGCAGCTCCGGCAAATGCTTTTTAAACACCTTCGGGGATGGCATATCACAGGTGGCCCAGTTATCCACATAGGGCAAAAAACGGTTCCACGCTGCCACACATGCATCATAATCCTTGATCTGCTCGATCAAAAATGCATGGAGATTGTTCTCCTCATAATAGGTGTGGGGCAGCTGCTGCAGAAAAACTGCTGCTTCCGGACGTTTGCCAAGCTGCTTTGCGTAGCTTCTAAGCTGCGGCGTACGTACACCGATGATCCGGTCAGGATCGATGTTTGGTATCAATTTTCTGTGAAACTCCCAATATTCCTTGTCCTGCATGGCAAATAGTTCCTTTTGCACCTGCCGAATAACGGTTTCCTGGCTCTCCATTCGTACCTCCTGTATTTCATTCGTTGTCTGTTTCCTTACATTTTGCACCACCAACGCTATGTTTTCTTATCCTTCCAGTTGGTTATTCAGTGGCCAGATCGATCCTTCGAAGTTTTTCCAACAGAAGATCCTCCTC
The DNA here is from genome assembly GCA_028727105.1 of bacterium. GTDB lineage: Bacteria > Bacillota > Clostridia > Lachnospirales > Lachnospiraceae > W0P33-017. The sequence goes on along the minus strand of JAQYOU010000107.1, from coordinate 2,094 downwards.
CGTCGGCTCGTCCTCCGCCAATTCGATCCGTTTGCGCAGCTCGTACATCGTTGCGTCTACCTGCGCGATCTGCGTAGCGCACTCTGTCAGCTGGTCGACGATCTCCTGTTGATCCGGAACCTCTTTTTTGTACTTCAGCTGATGCTCCAGGCTGGCCCAGAAATCCATGGCGATCGTGCGGATCTGTACCTCCACCTTCATATTGCGTGTCTGGTCAGAGAAAAAGACCGGTACACTGACGATCATATGATAGCTGCGGTAGCCGTTCGGCTTTGGATTTTTAATATAATCCTTAAAGTTTAAGACGGTAATGTCATCCTGCTTTGCCAGCGCATGGGCCAGCCGGTAAATGTCATCCACATAAGAACAAATGACACGGATACCCGCCACATCATGAAGATACTCATTCACATTGTCCACGGAAAAGGGCACATCCAGCCTTGAGAGTTTTTCCATGATACTGGAGCTGCTCTTTAAACGCGAGGTGATGGATGCGATGGGATTGCGCTGATAACGCACATTAAATTCTGAGTTTAAAACGTCGAATTTGGTACGCACCTCCTTGATCGCACAGCTGTACATCATGCGAAGCTCCCGGTATTCTACCACTGTTCCCGCCATCTTTTTTGCCTGGTCAAAAATGCCATTATCCACAAACGGAACCATCAAAAGCTGGTTGTCCGCTGTTCCGGTCTGATCCTCGTTGATCGGTAAAAAATCATTGTTCATCCGTTGTTCCATCCTTTTCATTTTTCTCTGTTAGAGTTATAATATATATATTGTACCACAAAACACAGAAGCGGAGGGATTTTTATGAGTCCACAAAAAATCATTCAATTAATCATTGGTATCACACTGGCATTCGCAGGCATTTACTGCATTCTTTCTCCCGGGGTCACGATTGCAGTCCTTGCATGGATCATCGGATTGTTCATGGTGATCCTGGCTTTAAACCGGATCGGTGTCTGGCGGGAACGAAGAGCGCTGGGCTTTGGTGAAAATTATGAGCTGGCCAGTGCGATCCTTTCTCTGATATTTGGAGCAGCACTGATCGTGAGCAACTTCTTCCAGACCATGGTCAGCACCTTTATCATTTACATACTGGCTGCGTGGATTGCAATGCTTGGCGTCTTCCGGCTGCTCGTTGCCTCCAACCTACGGCGACTGGAGGCTGATACTTCTGTCCGCATCAACAACTATCATGCGCAGATGATCGGCGGAGTACTGCTCATCCTCATCGCTGTCCTGATCTTCATCCGTCCGTCCATCGTGACCGCGATGCTTGGCATGTTCATTGGTGCCTGTCTGCTGCTGTTCGGTTTACAGCAGACGATCTCAGCGATTCGGGATCGCTAAAAGCTTGCGTAGCATGTTGTTTCTTTGAAAATCCGGAGAAATTTCCTATCAAAAAGCCCTGTATGAATCTCTTTGGTTACTCATAAGAGTTCCGGCAGATTCACACAGGGCTTATTATTCGCTCACACTATTTGTCAGTCAGATAACTCATATCTCCCATATGATAGATACTGATGTTACACTCAACGGTTCCCTCTTCCAGATAAAGATATCCCTCAAACTTTGTCGTATTATAGCCAAAGGTCTCATCTACGATCTCATAAGTCATGTTCGCAAACTGCTCTGCAAAATCCTTGAGCATCATCTTTTCACCTTCAATAGGACCCGTATTTTCTAATGTAAACTCTTTACACGTGACATGCTCCCACCACTTAATCATAGATTTTGAAGTGGGGGCTTCCTGTTCAATGGCTCTATTGAGCCAAGTATCCACAGGCTACCCTCGCGTGTCCCGCGATTGTTTTTTGCCCGGATACGGGCATTTTATTACTTTGTCCGGATACGGACGTATTTCCTTTTTTTGCTTCCTCCTATGCAGTCAGCATTCTCCGCGCTTCTTCGCGGATATTGATAGCTGCATTTTTGTCTCTGTCCATAACGTTGCCACAGTTGCAGCGATAAATCCGCTCTGATAGCTTCAGTTCCTTTTTCACACTTCCGCATTTGCAGCATTTCTTGCTGGACGGGAAGAACCGGTCGATCTTTACCAGCTTCTTTCCCTGTTCTTCCAGCTTATAC
>JAQYOU010000106.1 GCA_028727105.1 bacterium | reverse complement strand
GTTACGAAAAGGAGCTGGCGATCTATGATTGGATGGTAGAAAACATCGGACAGGGAACGGGACATACCATTGCAATGCCGGGACAGAACGCACAGGCATTCACGCCCCATGATGTGCTGAGCAGCAAAAGTGCAGTATGTGTGGGCTATGCGACCACCTTCCGTATGCTTGCCAACATGGTAGGACTGGAGGTACATATTGTTCACAATGATTATCATTCCTGGGACATGGTAAAGCTGGATGATGGAGAGTGGTATCAGCTGGATATTTATTCGGATGTAACCGGATCCAGATATCGCAATTTCAATATGACCGATGAGATGGCGCGAAACGGCCACGAGTGGGACGGTTCTTCCCTGCCGGAGGCGAAGGGCACGAAATATTCCTACGCGGTTCAGAATGCAAAGGCAGTTAAAGACCTGTTTGAAGTACCGGCACAGGTGCGAAAAGCCTTTGACGAGAAGAAGAGCAGCAGCCTGTATTTCAAGCTTCCGCAAAAGCCGGATGAGAAAGAACTGGCACTGGCAGATCAGATGCTGTCGCTGATGCAGCAGGCAATGTATTCGGTTCCCGGTTCAGATTCGAGGGATCTGAGTGCTGCGTGGATCCCGGATGGAGAAGACAATCTGGTATTGGCTGTTTATGTGAATGATTATTCCCAGTCCGGCACATCCCTTTCGGATGCGGTGCCTGAGAAGGTGACACAGATGACCAATAAGATCAATGAGCTGTTTGGCAGCCAGGTGATGGATCCCAATGAGTCCGGAGCGCCGGCAGAGCCCATGCCCATAGAGGATGGATCCGCAGCAAAGGAGGCCATTGGGGGCGCAGACGGCCCCGTGGAGAGCTTTACCGCGTCAGAAGCGGATGCGATGGGGCAGGCAGTCAACGAGGCGATGAACAGTGAGCCGGAAGCTGCGGAGCAGGTAACTGAGTAAGAACGAAAGCGAACATGCGGATATTTTGAGGGTAAGAAAGGGAAGAGGGATCGATGACATGAAACAGATCTATCGGAAACTGGCAGTACTCATCTGCGCAGTGATGCTGACAGCCGGGCTTGCCGGCTGCGGCGGTGAAAAAACAACGCAGGAGAATGGACCTGCGGTGGACATGAAGGCACTGCAGGAAGCCATGCTTGCAGCAGATACAACGCTGCCGGAGATGAAGGTGGTAACCAGTGAGGATGAACAGGGAGAATTAAATTTTACAGCGTTTTCTGATTTTGAGTATGACCGTGTGCAGAGCTATTTTTACGCGTATGCGGCAGAGGGAGGCTCCCAGGAGGTTGTGGTCGTTCAGCTAAAGGATACAGGCGACGCGGCGGCGCTGATGAATACGATGAAGGATCATCTGGAAGACCGGCGGGGGGCGCTTGTAGCTTATGCACCGGATCAGCTGCCCCTTGTAGACCACGCGGTCATCAAACAGAAGGGGAACCTGGTGACAATGATCATTGCCGAGAAGAGCGGGCTGATCCAGCAGGTCTTTGAGGCAGAGTAGAGTAAAAATGAGGTAGAGACAATGGTATTCAGCAGTATGATCTTTCTGTGTATCTTTTTGCCGATTACAGGGATCGTATATTATGTATTGCCAAAGCAGCTGCGCAACCTGTGGCTGCTTCTGGCAAGTCTTTTTTTCTATGCATGGGGAGAACCGAAGTACATTCTCATCATGCTTTTTTCAACTGTTTTTGATTATTGTAACGGACGCGCCATTGCATATGCCACGGAAAAAGGCAGACACGACACCTGGGGACGCGCGGTGCTCGCGCTGTCTGTGGCAGGAAATCTGGGGATCCTCTGTTTCTTTAAGTATACGGATTTTGTGCTTGACACCATCAACCGGCTGGCAGGTATGCAGCTGGGACTTCTGCAGCTGGCACTGCCCATCGGAATTTCCTTTTACACCTTTCAGACCATGTCCTATACCATTGACGTGTATCGGGGTGAGACACCGGCGCAGCGGAACATCATAGCCTTTGGCATGTATGTGTGTCTGTTTCCGCAGCTGATCGCGGGACCGATTGTGCGGTATAAGGAAATACAAAAAGAGGTGGATGCGCGAACAACTACGATCGATGGTGTGACTCACGGCTTGCAGCGTTTTTTGATCGGACTGGCAAAAAAAGTGCTTCTTGCCAATCAGATCGGAGCCCTTTGGGACTGGATACGGGAGATCGGGAGTGGGGATATGAGCATGGCGCTGGCATGGCTGGGGGCGCTGGCCTTTACCTTTCAGATCTATTTCGACTTTTCCGGCTATTCGGATATGGCGATCGGACTGGGGGAGATGTTCGGGTTTCATTTTCCGGATAACTTTGACCATCCCTACGAATCAAAAAGTATTACGGAATTCTGGCGCCGCTGGCACATGACTCTGGGCACCTGGTTTCGGGAGTATCTGTACATACCCCTCGGCGGAAACCGAAAGGGACCGGCAAGGCAGATCATGAACCTGTTTGCCGTGTGGTTTTTGACGGGTCTGTGGCATGGAGCCGGCTGGAATTTCATTTTGTGGGGACTATATTATTTTGCGCTCCTCGTTTTGGAGAAATTTGTACTGCGGCGCGTATTGGAGAAGCTTCCGGATGTGCTTCGCCATTTGTACACCATGTGTTTCGTCGTAGTAGGCTGGGTGATCTTCGCCTGCGACGAGCCGGGGGCACTTGGTACCTACTTGAAAGCGCTGTTCGGTGTCGGAGTGCCCTTTGGAAATGCTCTGGCGCTCTATGAATGGGATGTGCAGGCTCCGTTTCTGATCATTCTATTGATCGCGTCCACAACGATCCCTGCCCGGATCGCCGGACAGCTCACGCGCGAAAACCAGCGAACCGTGCTGCTTGCCGTATACACGGTTGGACTTCTGGCGTTATCGATGGCGTTTCTCGTCAGCGGAAGCTACAATCCGTTCCTGTACTTTCGCTTTTAATTTGCTCGCGTTTATCGTTTACGCCTCGGCTGCTGAAACGTGTTCCGCGCTATACGTTATTTCTTTGCGTCCGCCTGGGTGCGCCATGTCTGCCAAAACGCATTCTAAGCCGTCCGTGGCCTCGGACATGTTCCCATGTAAGACACGTTCTCACTCCGCGAAAAGCGTAGCGGATACTAAGGATTTTTCATCGTGATCCGTATCACTCGAAAAATCCAAGTACCGACGCTTTTCGAGGGCCTTACATTGGGAAGCATGCTCCTCAGCCACTGGGATTGCGCTTCTGGCAGACATGGGCACCCCGACGGACGCAAGGGAACGGATCGCTTGCCGGATAAGGCTCCATGCGAGCGTTCGTTTTTTACAGGGATGGGCTGATGAAAGCGTGATTCCAATGTCAAACCCTTGGAGAACGCCGGTGCTTGAAATTTTCGAGAGCAAACGAAGAAAATTTCTTAGCAGCCGCTGCGTTCGGAACGGAGCGGGAGCGTGTTTGACATGGAACACGTTTCAGCAGCCGAGGCGAATGATTACCGCGCAAGCATTTACAACGTAGTGGAGGTCAAAATTATATGAGAAATAAAAAGCACGCACAGTGGCTCTACG
>JAQYOU010000105.1 GCA_028727105.1 bacterium | reverse complement strand
CATCTTTTTTGTAAAGAGCGCCCGGCCAGTCCTGAATCATCATTTCCTCACAGCTGTCCATGCTGTCAACTGGGAAAAGCACACCCAGAGCTTCCATATGTAATCCGGTGATTTTTCCCGGGTCTCCTTCGTAAAATGTAGTTTTAAGGATGCGGTAGTAGATGTTGTTATCCTTGTCGTTTTGGTCTCCGTAGGTTAGTGTGGCTGCAAGTTCAGTTTTGGAGACCTTCTTTACATCTTCCCCAAGAACTTCTTCTGCGCCTTTTTCAAAACGGTCAGCAAATTCATCGAAGTTCATTTCCTTTTTCTGATGTGAAGTCACCGCAATAATGATTCCAACTGTCACAACAATAATGACGGCAAATAGAATGGCTATTTGTTTCTTTTTATTCATGTTCTTCCTTTCCGAGAAAAATAAAGCGAAAGTCAACGAGGTACATCTGGCAGATTCACGATTTTTGCACCTGCCTTTTTTGCATATTGCATGGTCTGATAAGCTCCGCCAGAATTGTGTTCTACGCAGAAAATAACCAAATCCGACCGGTCAACCATGGACCGGTTTCTGACTTGATGGGCGGACTTGAAGTGCTTTTCTGAGGATTCGAGACAGATTTCAATTTCATCATAATACTCATGAAATGACTGTTCATTGTTCCGGTATTCTGCCGTCATATATGGCAGTACAAGAACGAGAGAACTGTTGTCATCCCGGACTGTTCGCTTGCATCTGCGAACCGTTGATGAAACAAGCTGATCAAATTCTCCATCTCGCCCGACAAGGAACTCGACATATTCTTTGGTAAGAAGCAGCTCACGGATGATTGATTCCAACTGTCGCTCAATCACAAACGGATTATCAACTTCTCTGTGTCCAAAGAAACTGATAGCGAATAAATTCATAAAAATCTCTCCTTTGGAGATGCTTGGTACTGGTATCGCCAATCAAAAACCGATATTGGTAATTATATCACCAATACAGAAATGGATAAAGAGAAAATTCATTTTTTCTCTACCAACGACGCCTTCCAATTCATACTACAATAATCGAGGAAGGAGGGACAGGAATGGCCAACACGCAGTATGATGAATTTATTCGTATCAGGATTACTGAACTGAGAATAGCAAAGAATATTTCCGAACACAAGATGAGCTTGGATTTGGATAAGAGTGGCTCATACATTCGTGGAATAACCAGCGGAGCAGCCTTGCCGTCTCTCAGGGAACTGTTCAATATCATCTCGTATTTTGATATGACACCGGCAGAATTTTTCGCCCCGCTGGACGATGCGAATACCCCGTATCGTGAATTGTGCGAGAAGCTGAGAACCATGAATGAGGAAGAACTCGAAAAGGTCAGCACCTTTATTGGCTGGATTGAGAAGAAAGAATAATCAAATGGAATTAAGATTTTAACCTGGATGCCAAATGGCAGTCCAGGTTTTTTCTTTCTCAAAAAAACGTTCAGAATGAACGAGCAGCCGGTATCGCAGATACCGTTCAAAGGGGATTGGGGACGCTTCCCCAACAAGCAAATTTGCGAAGATTGCACCGGAGGGAAAATCGAGAAAGTGAGTGAACCTGTACAGGTTTACACTGCTTGCCAATTTGCCAATTTGTGAATCGTGCCTGAGAGCGTATTTAAACCTTCCTAAAAAGTAATGCGATCATATAAACAAAGATATTATTAAAATATTCCATAAAAACAGAGCTATCACAACATTATCCATTGAAAATAAGCAAGTTCGTGGTATAATGTAAAATAGTGCAAGTATACTTAGCAGAGTTGACAAGAAAGGATCGGTGAAGTACATGGCTGTCAGCTATAAGAGGCTTTGGAAACTGTTGATTGATAAAGACATGAAAAAGAAAGATTTAGCGGAGAAAGCAAATATCAGTTCTTATACAATCAACAAATTGAACCGTGGGGACAATGTAAACACAGATACACTTGAAAAAATATGTTGTGCGCTGAACTGTTCTTTTGATGACATCATGGAAGTGGTCTCGGAGTCATCTGAGCAAGAATAAGGGGGCTTCAACATGGATAGTACATACCCATATATCGCTTCTCTGACAAGGGAACCATTCCTGTTTTATGAAATGCGTACAACAGCAAAACTGATATGTGAAGGACTGGAGGACGCAGAAGTAGTTAGCAGGATTGCTGAGGAAAACCTTTTTCAGTATCCGACAGAAAAGACGATTTCAAGAATCGCCAGAGCCTGCATAAAACGGCTTCGAGCAATGGAGGATGAATCACTCATTCAGGCAATTTCTATTCAGCCTACAGATGTGGCAAAACAGATTTGTCTGTATGCAATGATGAAGCAAAGCCGCCTTGTCTGGGAATTTATGATTACGGTGATTGGTGAGAAGTACCGATTAAGGGACAGCTCATTTGGTAAGATAGACTTGAATACTTATTTTATGCGTTTACAGGAACAGGATGACACTGTTGCCACCTGGAGCGATAATACAATTACGAAATTGAAGCAGGTTCTTGCGAGAGTTCTGGTAGAAACAGAATATCTGGATAACTTGAAATCAGATCATTTGAATCCTGTCTGGCTGCAACCGATTTTAGAAAATGCCATCAGAAGCAATGGAGATTTATCCGCTTTACCTGCATTCAACTGCTTCTCATAGGAGGGATCTTTATGAGTGACATAAAGGAACGCTTGGATAAAGTCCGGGCTTTAATCCAGGAGCCTGAGTTTCTGGAAGGAAAAGGATTAAGCAATGAAGTAAATATACGCATTTTCTGTTATGAGCCTGAAAAAGAAATGACAGTCCGGCATTTTGTCGAGCAACTCACAACAGACCAGGGCTTGAACTGTCATCTGAAAATATGTAATCTCTATGATATTTTCCTGTCCATTTGTGATGATATGGACATCACAAACGAGATACCGGATATGGAAGAGGCGGACGGAAGTGAATATCTACTGGAGCAGCTTCATTCTGCTGTAGGAGAAGGAGAGTTTATTGAGAAAATACAGTATGAACCGCACGAACCTGGTGATGTTTTAATGCTGACTGGTGTGGGCGAAGTATTCCCTTTTATGAGAATCCATGCTCTTCTGGAAGCGTTGCAGCCGCATTTCTCGGATATTCCGATTCTTGTTATGTATCCGGGAGAATTTGATGGCCGTCATGTAAAACTGTTTAACAGGCTTCAGCCCAACGACTATTATCGGGCATTTAATGTAATCTAAGGAGGAAAAGCCATGATCATTCGTGAAATGTTTGCGGACGACATCAACCGCAAAATCAATGGAGTCATTAAGGTTGACCAGGCTGCCGATGATGTCATTGAGCAGGAATTAAATGAATATGTGATTACGAAGGAATTGAAGAAACACTTCATTACTTTCTTCAACTATTACGGAGATGCCTTTGACCAGCCGACCTCTGATATGGGTGTCTGGATTTCCGGCTTTTTTGGAAGTGGTAAATCTCACTTCCTGAAAATGCTATCATATTTACTGGAGAACAAAGAAGTCAAAGGTGTGCGTAGCGTGGAGCGATTCCGGAAAAAGTTTGAGGATGATCCCGCTACCTTTATGATGATTGACCGTGCGACAAAAGGAATGACAGAAACGATTCTGTTTAACATTGACATTGAAGGTTCGATCACAAAGGATAAGACGGCGGTACTTCGTGTTTTTGCAAAAATGTTCTATACCCATCTTGGATACTACGGGGAAAATCTGAAAGTAGCTATGCTTGAGCGTTATATTGATCAGCAGGGCAAGACTGAGGAATTTCGTCGTGTGTTTGAAGAAAAGAAAGGCAAGACCTGGATGGAAACCCGCCGTGCCTTTGCTTTTAATGGCAAGTTCATTATTCCGACTCTGATGGAAGTTTTGGATATGAGCGAGGAAGATGCACGAGCCTGGTTTAATGATAAATCTGCCACAGACCTTTCCATAGCACAGCTTGTTGCAGATATGAAAGCCTATGTGGATTCTAAACCCGCAAACTTCCGTCTGCTGTTTATGATTGACGAAGTTGGTCAGTATGTCGGTACTGACACCGATATGCTGTTGAACCTCCAGTCTCTGACCGAAAAAATCGGAAGTGAATGTGGCGGCAAAATCTGGGTCGTTTGCACCGGACAGGAAGCCATTGATGAGATCATCAAAGTACGTGCGGATGAGTTCTCCCGCATTCAGGCTCGCTTTAAAGTTCGTTTGAGCCTTTCTTCTTCCTCTGTGGATGAAGTGATTCAGAAACGTATTCTGAAAAAAACACCGCCGGCAGGTCAAATTTTGGAACGGGTTTATGATCAGAACGATTCTGTTCTTCGCAACCTGTTCAGCTTCAGCGGCTCTATTCTGGACATTAAAGGATATTCCGGTCCGATGGAATTCTCTGAGAATTTTCCATTCGTACCGTATCAGTTTATTATCATGCAGAAGGTGTTTGCAGAAATCCGTAAGCACGGAAATTCCGGTAAGCATTTGTCCGGCGGTGAGCGTTCCATGCTGTCCGGTTTCCAGGAAGCAGCACAGAAAATTCAGGAGAAGGATGAGTATGCACTTGTGCCCTTCTTCCGTTTCTATGATACCGTACATACCTTCCTTGACGGTTCGATTCGCCGGGTAATTGAGCGTTGCCAGAAAGCTGCGGACAATGGAGATGGTATCGAACAGCAGGATGTGGATGTGCTGAAGCTCCTTTATCTGATTCGTTACATTGATGATATTCCTGCAAATCTGGATAACATCGTCATTCTGATGGCAGACGATATTCGTATGGATAAAATCACAATGAGAGAAGCTGTCCGGGAATGTTTGAATCGTTTGATGAGCCAAAACTATATTGGCAGAACCGGCGATACTTACAATTTCCTGACGGATGAAGAACAGGATATTCAGCGTGAAATTAAGAACACACCGGTAGACACAGCTTCGATTGTGGAGCGGATTGCTCAGATGATTTACGGTGATATTTTCACCACAAAAAAATTCCGATATGGAATTTATGACTTCCCGTTTGATCAGATGGTAGATGGCATTACTGTTGGTGTGGCAACTGGTGGAATGCGGCTGCGTTTCCTGACTGTGGCAACCGATACCTCTGACAAGTCAGAGCTGCATCTAATGACAGAATCCAAGGGAAATGAAGCGATTGTTGTTCTGGCGGAAACGCCTTATTACGAATCACTGGAAAGTGCCATGAAGATTCGTAAGTATGTGAAACAGCGCAATGTCAGTCAGCTGCCGAAGTCTGTGCAGGATATTATCCGTGACCAGCAGGAAGAAGCCAGTAAATATGAACTGTCAGCAATGGATGATTTGAAATCAGCGATTGAATCGGCACAGTTCTATGTGGATGGCGAACATTTGGAAATCAAATCTGGAAACGCTAAGAGTAAGATTGATCAGGCTCTGGAGTATCTGGTTTCCCATGTGTATAGCAAGCTCGATCTGATTACGAAGAATGCTGCTTCTGATGCAGACATTGTATCTATCCTGAACGGGTCAGAACAGATGATTCCCGGCACAGAACCAAACCGGGATGCAGCTTCCGTAATGGAAGAATTTTTGGAAATGCAGGCAATGAAGAACCTGCCGACTTCAATGGCAGATATTCAGAGCCGATACAGCGGCATTCCATACGGCTGGAAAGAAATCGACATTGCAACAGTCGCAGCCAGTTTGATTTTTGATCAGAAAGTAACCATCAAATATGCTGGGAATACCATTCAGCCCGATGACCCGAAGCTTCCCGATATGCTTCGCAAAAAGAGTGAGATCGGTAAGACCTCCATCAGCAAACGGAAGATGGTTTCCGTAACCATGATGAAAGAAGCCAAAGACTTCCTGAGGGATTACTTTGATGTGATGGATGTACCGGATGACGAGGATGGGTTAATTAAGTTTATCGTTGAGAAATTTTCTGCTCAGAAAGAGCATTACACGCAGTTAAACAACCGGTATGAGGATCGCAAGTATCCGGATCGAGGTCTGGTACAGACGGCAATCAGTCTGATGGATGATGTTCTCTCTCAAAGAAAAGACAATCTTGCTCTTGTTGAGCGTGTCGTAAAGAAACAGGATACTCTTTACGACAACAAAGAAGCGATGGTCAGTGTGGAGAACTTCTTCAAGAATCAGGTTACGGTCTTTGATTCTGCTGTTCGTTTTGAACAGGAGCTGCGTACCGATCTGGATTACATTGCAAAGGACGAGGAAGCACATAAAGCTTTGAATACAATTCGGCTGATTATCATGGTTCAGTCTGGCTCCAGGTTTAACTATAAGCGGATTCCAGAGCTGAATGCCCTGATGACAACGGTACAGACTGCTCATGACAAAATGCTGGACGAAAAACGTCTGGAAGTTCTTGAAATCGTTCGTCAGTGTATGGAGGAAATCCATACTGCCGCTCATGGTGATGTGAAGGCATCCAACGTGATTGCTACATCTGACACCTACTTTACAGGATGCAAAACGAAAATAGCCGACTGCAAGAGCCTCGCTCTGCTGGATGGCATGTTCCTGCCGATGTGTCAATACAAGGACAATACCGTGGATAGGATTGAATCTCTCCTTGCCCCTCCGGCTCCGCCGAAACCGCCGGTAAACACTGGTGCAGGAGATAAACCGGTACCGAAGAAAGTGATTAAGGCTTATAACCGTCAGGTTGTATTCCAGGCGAAAACGCTGGAGAGCGAAGCAGATGTAGACGAGTATGTGGAGAAGATTCGTGCCCAACTGAAAACATTGCTGAAAAATTGTGATGGTATCAAGCTGAATTAACCCGTAAGGAGACCCCGAACCATGATGGAACTTATATCTGCTTTGATTGGTGTTATTGGAGTAGTGGTCGGATGGATTTTGAATGAACTGACAACCGTTATCCGAGAACGACCGAAGCTTTGCTTTCAGATGGTGGTTACACCAGACAGTGAGCTGACAGAAAAAGAATACCGTGTCAAAACAAGCCCTTCGGAACATGGAATCGAAATCTTTAACATGGGAGAAAAGCCCTTTGTGTTGGAGAATTTTGAAATCTGTTACAAGAAAAGGCTATTAGTGGACTGCCATATGTCTGAAGAAAACCGGATTATTCTGCCATACCACAATGCCATATACACACTATCGGAGCAGGAAGCGGATGCACTGCAATGGCATTGTCAAAAAGAAAAATTCGAGGAATGCAAAGTTATAGCGCACAGCGTTGACGGAAAAAAGGCAAAAGGAAAGCTGCCGGTTCCGTTGTTTGCAATACGTGCCAGCATAAGAACAGAGAATCATGGTTCTGTAGATTAGGAGACGATTATGGATAAAAATGCGATAAAAAAATATGCTGTCTGGGCACGGACAGAGCTAATCGCCCGTGTTTCCATGAAAGCGGAACAGTATGGCATTACCGAGGACAACATGGTAGATGCCTCTGCTGACAGTGTGAATGGCAAGGTTCTGTCCGCTGACGAGAAAAAACAGCGTCAGGCGCTTATTGCCCAGATTAAGGATAAAGGATACCGGCAGGTTATGGAGGAGGTTGCCTACACATGGTTTAACCGCTTTTCTGCCCTGCGTTTTATGGAGGTCAACGGCTACCTCCCCTCTCATGTTCGTGTGTTCACGGATGAAGAAAACCGGTTCAAGCCCCAGATTCTTGCCGAAGCGATCCATCTGGAGCTTGACGGAATGGATATGGAGAAGGTCTATGCCTTAAAAGATGCTGAAAAGACGGACGAGCTGTACCGTTACCTTCTCATTGTTCAGTGCAATGCGCTGAATAAGATTCTGCCGGGAATGTTTCAGCGGATCGCAGACTATACTGAGCTGCTTCTGCCGGATAACCTGCTCCGTCAGGGCAGCGTCATCGAGCAGATGATTTCAACAATCCCGGAAGTAGACTGGAAAGATGCAGTTCAGATCATCGGCTGGCTGTACCAGTATTACAACAGCGAGAAAAAGGACGATGTGTTCGCCGCCCTCAAGAAGAATGTCAAGATTACGAAAGAGAATATTCCCGCAGCTACCCAGCTGTTCACGCCGGACTGGATCGTGCGCTACATGGTGGAGAACAGCCTTGGGCGTCTCTGGCTGGAAGGGCACCCGGATACCAAAGACCAGCTTCTCCCAACCGAGGAGGAGCAGGCAGCCTATATTGCCGGAAACCGTAACCCTGAGAATACCAAGTGGCACTACTATCTGGAGGAAGCCGAGCAGGAACCGGAAGTGCAGGACAAGCTCGCTGAAATTCGCAAAGAATATGCAGCTCTCACCCCGGAGCAGATCAAGGTCATCGATCCTTGCTGCGGTTCTGGTCACATCCTTGCCTATATGTTCGATGTGCTGATGCAGATCTATGAGAGCTACGGCTACACGACCCGTGAAGCAGTTGCCAGCATCGTAGAAAATAATTTGTATGGTCTGGACATTGATGACCGTGCGGCACAGCTGGCTTATTTTGCCGTGATGATGAAAGCACGCCAGTATGACCGTCGCTTTTTAGCCCGTAAGGATGAGAATGGCAATCCCGATGTACCTCAGCCCCATGTGTATGCCATTGTAGAAAGCAATCATCTGGATAAATTCGCTATTGAGTATTTCTGTAATGGAGATGCCAAGCTGAAAGCGGCGGTGGATACCATTATCCGGGAGCTGCACGATGCCAAGGAATACGGTTCTATTCTGACTGTAACTCCGCAGGACTGGTCTGTTCTCTACCAGCGTTTTAACGAGATTGTTGAGGATATTCATATGTCCCGTGAAACGGCATTACGGGAACTGTTGCCGTTGGTACAGGTGGCAGAAGTACTGGCACAGAAGTATGATGCAGTGGTGACGAATCCGCCGTATATGGGTAGCAATAATATGGGTTCCAAATTAAGTAATTATGTAAAAATATGCTATCCAAGCAGTAAAGCGGATTTGAGCACTGTGTTTATGGAAATGTGTCAAAAGCATTGTAAGCAATACGGAATGTATTCCATGATTAACATTCCAGTTTGGATGACTCAAAGTAGTTTTCTGGCACTAAGAAAAAATTTGCTGAGCAATTCAACCTTTATCAATATGCTTCATTTTGGACGAGGCGTGTTTGGATCTGATTTTGGTACAACAGCATTTGTCATTAAGAACGGACTATTAAAGGAGTATTGTGCAACATACAGAAGACTCTTTGAAGGTTTGACGCAAGTTGACTTATTAGAAGTAAAAGAAAGGTGGTTCTTTGAAGGAAAAGGTTATTTTACATCCCAACAGAAACTGTTTGAGGCAATAGATGGTTATCCAATCGCATACTGGGTTACAGACGGACAAGTAAGGGCATTTTCCTTTCCTGCCCTTAATACAATGGCAGAACCACGCCAAGGTTTTGCAACAGGAGATAACGAACGGTTTTTGCGTTTCTGGCAGGAAGTAGATTTTACTCATGCTACGTTTAATTGTAAAAGTCATAAAGAGGCTGTGGAAAGTAATTCTCGATGGTTCCCATGTAATAAGGGTGGGGCATTTAGAAGATGGTACGGGAATAACGAAAGGCTTGTAAATTGGGAGCATGATGGGGCTGAGATGACGAGTTTTTCAGGCTCAGTAATAAGAAATCCGTCATATTATTTCCGACAGGGAATGACTTGGAGTACAGCTACCATGAGCAAGCTATCTATGCGGTACAGTCCTTCAGGCTTCCTTTTCGAATCAAAAGGGTCTGTTTGTTTTCCTAATGATGAAGAAAATTTAAATTATCTATTGGCATTACTCAACACAAAGATAGTTGAGAAACTTTTACTTGTGTTAGCACCAACTGTGGATTATCACGAAGGACCCCTTGGAAGAATTCCGGTTATAGTTGATGTCGGTAATTTTCAACATATATCAGTCTTGGCGCAACAGTGCGTTGATATTTCAAAGGAAGATTGGGATTCCTTTGAAACCTCATGGGATTTCAAGCAACATCCCCTCGTTGCACTTCGGGGAAATTATGAAGAAGCAGAGGTCACGCTTTATCAGGATGATTTGGTAGATGGAATTGTTCCCGTTGAATACTCTCGTGTGTCACCACCGATTCAGCAGGCATTTGAAGCGTGGGAGCGTCTTTGTGATGAACGGTTTGCTTCACTCAAATCTAACGAGGAAGAACTCAACCGCATTTTCATCGACATTTACGGCTTGCAGGATGAGTTGACACCGGAAGTTGAGGACAAGGATGTAACCGTCCGCAGGGCTGATCTGGGACGGGATATTCGCTCCTTGATCTCCTATGCTGTGGGTTGTATGTTCGGGCGATATTCTCTCGATGAACCAGGCCTTGCCTATGCTGGCGGCGAGTGGTCTGCCGACAAGTACGATACATTCTCGGCGGACAAAGACAATATTATTCCGATCTGCGATGATGAATACTTTGAAGATGATATTGTGGGGCGTTTTGTGAAATTCGTGGAAACCGTTTATGGTTCAGAAACGCTTGACGAAAACCTGAAATTTATTGCGGGTGCTTTGGGCGGCAAAGGTCAGCCGAAGGACGTCATTCGGAACTACTTCCTGAACGACTTCTACAATGACCATTGCAGGATTTATCAGAAGCGCCCGATTTATTGGCAGTTTGACAGCGGCAAGAAAAACGGCTTCAAGTGCCTGATTTATATGCACCGGTATCAGCCGGACACCATCGCCCGCATCCGTACCGACTATGTGCATGAACAGCAGAGCCGTTACCGCACTGCCATTGAGGACTTGGAACAGCGCATTGCTTCTGCGGCGACCAGCGAGAGGGTGAAGCTGAATAAGAAATTGAAAACAATTCAGGATCAGGCTTCCGAGCTGCACACCTACGAAGAAAAAATTCACCATCTGGCTGACCAGATGATTCCGATTGACCTTGATGATGGCGTGAAGGTCAACTATGCCAAGTTTCAGGATGTGTTGGCAAAGATAAAATAACGAAGGAGGAGAAAACTTGTGAGTGATGAAATCCACATGACTATTTCAATTCCTACAGATGATGAAGGGTATGTCCTTTTGAAATGTGAGCACTGTGGAACATTCTTCAAGGGGACGCCTTCGGACTTGCAGGATGATGGGGTACTCCATATTTTCTGTCCCAGCTGCGGATTGACCAGTGACAGCTATATCACGGAAGATGTTCTGGAGCTTGCTATGAAGATGACAAAAAATAAAGTTAATGACATGATTTATGATATGTTCAAGGACTTGGAGCGCCATAGCAAGAATAGTATGGTTAAATTCAAAGCGGGGAAACGCCCTCGCCATGAAAGCGAAGACCCTATCCGTTCGGGAATTGAAGCGTTGGAAATATATACATTCCCATGCTGCAAGCGTACAGCAAAAATCAAGCCATTATTAAAAATGACGGGCGCATATTGTCCGTTTTGCGGGGTGAAAAACTATGAAATTGAATAGAAATGAGCTACGAAAAATCCAGTATGATTTCAACAGCTGCTCTAATCGTCTGCTTCAAGCTGATTATGAGGATTATACGGGGGTACTTGGAAAGTTCCTGAAATACATAGAGGACACCCCGATCATCATTGATTATATCAACGGCTGTGGAAGTTGTGATTGGAACTTGGACGAAGAGGTGAAAGCGGTTCAGTCATCTTACGGACGCACAATTTTCTCAACAGGCGATACTGACGAAGAAGAAGTCCGTAATGTGTTTGCGGTTTTACGGTACTTAGTTGATAAAAACAATTCAATTTACCGTGGGATTGCGATGGGATATTCTTCTTCGTCGAGCTTTCAGGATAAGATAAAAGGGTTTAATGAGCGCTTTGTCATGGTGCTGATCCGCCATGTTGAGCGTTATCTGACAAAGATAGGTATTGATATGGGACTGGATGATAAAGTGATTTACAATGTGACGGTACAGAGTGGACAGGCAATTATCGCAACCGACAACGCCACCGTTACTGCAACAAACCAGGTAGGTGTTGACATCGGAGAACTGAAAAAATTGATTGCCGATGTACAATTAGCTGCAAATACCCTTACTTCCGAGGAGAAGGAAACAGTTTCAGAGTGCCTGGAAGTAATCGAAAGCGAAGTGGCGGCGGAGAAACCCAAAAAGGGAATGTTAAAGACAGCAATGGGTACGCTAAGTGCAATAAAAGGTGCAACAGAATTTGGTGCTGCAGTTGCCGCCCTGGTTCAATTCGCTACAGTATTCATTTGAAAAAGATAAGGAGGTAGCTGCATGGATGCCGACAAAGTAATACAAGACTTAAACCGCAGATTTGCTGCGCCCCTACCTGAGTTTTATCAGCGCAGAATTATATTTTGGTATGATGAGGATCAGGAGTTTGCCGATAAGCTGGACGAGATCGTGCTGGAAAATGCAAAAATAGTTGTCCTGACCGGCAGCAATGCTTTTGCAGTCAAAAAGCTATTGAATCATGATGATCTGACCAGCAATTATCTGGTTTACAGTCCTGTTTCCTATGACCGTCAGGATGATAACTGGCTTTTAGATATTGAGCTTTACAGTGAGGAGTTCCGGGCTGACCTGATTTCAATTTGGATGGATGAGATGGACATTCCTTCCACTCCGGCGATGCGTAAACAGGTCAAGCACTACCGTAAATACTTCAATGCCAAAGACCGACGTGCCAGGATCGTGGCTCAGAACAAAGTTCCCTCCACCCCGGCGCAGTTGCACATGGCTGTCATGGCAGCAATTTGTGGGCTGAAAAATCCGCAGCCGAACCAGATTATCCGTAGTGTGTTCCGTGCCGGATTGGATGTGCAGAATAATGCAATCTATCGGGAGTTTATCAATTATGGCTCGGAAGATGCGTTTTGGGCGATGGTTCGTCAGGGTTGCGGATTCTATGAGGAAGAACACGACCTTGGACGGCTTGCAATCCATTTGCTTCTGACTGCTTCCACCCGTACTATGCGCCCGGAGTATCTGGCGGGCTTAGACAGCTTTATTTCTATGCCCCATCAGGCATATTGCTATGATTTTATTTCTGAGTGGCTACATGGAGAAGATCGGGAACAGCTGTATGATGTTGCCCGCTATGTTGAGGACGAAGCTCATCTGAACCAGCGTTTTGCCAAGTTGGCGGTAGACGATCTGGTGAATACTGAGTGCTTCCCTTGCATCAACGAGGTGATTTTGACAAAGCTGATGACCGAGATCAGCAACCATATCATTGATGTGGATACTATTTCCGCTACAGTCGAAAAGCGCAGAACCTGCGCATGGTATGAGTCGTTTGAGAACTTTTATGACGGGTTGCTTCAGGTCGCCAATATGCAGAGATTCTTCAAAGAACACTCTGCCGGATTCCACACCGCCGATGCAAAAGGTATCTGGAAGGAATATACAGAGAGCTATTATCAGATGGATACATTTTACCGGTTGTTCCATCTGAGCTTTCAAAAGAGTCTGGAAACATCTAACATTCTGTTGGATGATCTGTTTAAGCATGTTGCAGACAAGGTGGAAGGGCTTTACAGCCACTGGTTTCTTGGCGGGCTGGGGAATAACTGGTCTGACGTTTGTGCGGACGAATTGGAACAGTTTGGTAAAGTTCTGGAAATTGAAAAGCAGGAGGACTTCTATCGTTCCCGCATTAAGAACTCGGATACCAGAGTGTTCGTAATTATTTCTGACGCATTACGATATGAAGTTGCTGCAAGCCTTGCTGACCAGCTTCGAAGAGAAACCCAGAGCAAGGTCTCTTTGTCCAGTATGCAGAGCATTTTTCCGTCCATCACAAAATTTGGTATGGCAGCTTTACTCCCTCACAAGGAATTGAGCGCCGAGGTGCGAAACGACATTCTGACTGTTTTTGCAGATGCTCAGTCTACAGCCAGCACCAATCGGGATAAAGTGTTAAAAAATGAGAATCCGTCCAGTGTCGCTCTGCAATACAAGAACATTATTGGCATGAAAAGAGCAGAGAGAAGTGCATTGGTTAAAGGTATGGATGTGGTGTATCTCTATCACGATACCATTGATGATGCCAGCCATACTTCGGATACATCCGTGTTCCCAGCTTGTGATAAGGCTATTTCTGAATTGAAAAACCTTGTCCGTATTATTGTAAATGAATTTGGTGGCACAAGAATCATGATTACTGCCGACCATGGCTTCTTATACACATATAGCCCTCTGACTGAGGATGATAAAGTGGACAAGACCAGCTTTAACGGGATGGATGTGGAATACGGTCGGCGTTATGCTATTATGCAGAAAGGCGCAGCACCAAAATATCTGATGCCGGTTAAATTCTTAGATGGTAAATCAGAATTTGATGGCTTTGCACCGAGAGAGAGCATCCGTATCAAGATGAACGGCGGTGGGTTAAACTTCGTACATGGTGGTATTAGTTTGCAGGAGATGGTTGTTCCTGTCATTGAATACCGATACCTGCGTAATGATTCGATGGAATACAAACGAAACAAACAGAAATACGATACGAAGCCTGTGACTGTCAGCTTGCTGTCTGCGAATCGCAAGATCAGCAACATGATTTTCTCTTTGAACTTCTATCAGAAAGATGCCGTGGGCGATAATCGTGAAGCGACAACTTACCTGGTCTATTTTACGGATGAGAGCGGAAAGCAGATCAGCGATGTGCAGAAGATTATTGCGGACAAAACCAGCGACAACGGTGCAGACCGGACATTCCGGTGCAACTTCAACTTGAAGTCATTGAAATATAGTAATACAGCAACTTATTATCTGGTTATTGCAGATGAACAGGGCTTGCAAATGCCCCAGCGTGAGCAATTCCAGATTGACATCGCCTTTGCGGTGGATGAGTTCGATTTCTTTAGTTAATACCCGCAGGAGGTGCAGATAATGGAGCTTTTTGAAGAGGGTTGCAGTACCCGTGAAGAAATAAAGAACAAGCTCCGTCAGAACTTTGATGGGAAGATTGTTCGCAAAGATTTGACCAAGAAAATTAAGGAAGGCGCAAATGTGCCGGTGTATGTTCTTGAGTTCCTTCTTGGGCAGTATTGCAGTTCCGATGATGAAGAAGTAATCGAACAAGGTGTGCAGAATGTTAAGCGTATTCTTGCTGATAATTTTGTGCGCCCGGATGAAGCTCAGAAAATCCTCTCTCAGCTGCGCAAAAAGGGGAGCCATACCATTATTGATATGGTGACGGTACATTTGGATATAAAAAAGAACTGCTACTTTGCAGAGTTTTCTAACCTCGGTCTGGGAAAAGTGCCGATTGCCGATGAATACCCGGAAAAGTTTGACCGTTTGCTGTGCGGAGGGATCTGGTGTATCGTTCAGTTGGATTATGAAGCCGAGGGCGATAATAACTTCGGTATTGAGGATATTGACGGCAACCCTCTACGCTCCAAGCAGAAAAAGCAGCGTGAGATCACGCCGATCAGCATCCGGAAACTGACACCAATCCAGATGCCACACATTGACATTGATGAACTGAAACTGGGGCGTAGATCCTTTACAAAAGAGGAATGGTTGGACATTTTACTCCGATCTATTGGAATGGAGCCGGATGAATTTACATACCGGGAAAAATGGCTGCTTCTGACCCGTATGATTCCGCTTGTAGAAAATAACTTTAATCTCTGTGAGTTGGGTCCGAGAAGCACCGGAAAGTCTCATCTGTATAAAGAGATTTCTCCAAACAGCATCCTGGTTTCTGGCGGTCAAACTACGGTCGCTAACCTTTTTTACAACATGGGACGGAAAACAGTCGGTCTGGTTGGCTTGTGGGACTGTGTGGCTTTCGATGAAGTGGCTGGCATCAAGTTTAAAGACAAAGACGGCGTCCAGATCATGAAAGACTATATGGCATCCGGCTCTTTTGCCCGTGGCAAAGAAGAAAAAGCCGCTTCCGCATCTATGGTATTCGTTGGCAATATCAACCAGAGCGTGGATGTCCTGCTGAAAACATCCAGCCTATTCGATCCCTTCCCGACGGAAATGGGTACCGATACAGCGTTCCTCGACCGTATTCATTGTTACCTTCCGGGATGGGAAATTCCCAAGTTCAGACCAGAACACTTTACGAATGATTATGGATTTATCAGTGATTATCTGGCTGAGTTCATCCGTGAACTGCGTAAAGAACAATATGGCGATGCGATTGACCACTATTTCCGGCTGGGCAGAAATCTGAATCAGAGAGATACCATAGCGGTACGACGTATGGTAGATGGCTATTTGAAATTACTGTACCCTGATGGTGTGTTTTCCAAGGAGGAATTAGAAGAAGTTCTCCAGATTTCTCTTGAAATGCGTCGCCGTGTCAAGGAGCAGTTGAAGAAGCTGGGCGGTATGGAGTTCTACGATGTGAATTTTTCGTATGTTGATCTTGATGATATGTCGGAACATTATGTATCCGTACCGGAACAGGGCGGCGGGAAACTGATTCCTGATGGAATGTGCAATCCTGGACAGGTTTATACAGTTTCCAGAGGAAAATCGGGCATGATTGGAGTTTACCGATTAGAAAGCCAGATTTTGCCTGGTAACGGTAAATTTGATAAGACAGGAATCGGTTCAGACAGGAGCGCCAAAGAAGCTACGAATACAGCGTTTAATTTTCTTAAAGCAAATGGAAACCGGATCAGTGGTTCCATTAGTACATCAACAAAGGACTATATCATAAATTATCAGGATTTGCAGGGGATTGGAATGACCGAAACGCTTGCCCTTCCTACCCTTATTGCGCTATGTTCGGTTGCTCTGAGCCGTCCGGTACAAAGCTCCATGGCGATATTGGGAGAAATGAGCATTGGAGGAACCCTCCTGAAAGTTGATGAGCTTGCCAATACTCTCCAGGTATGTCTTGATAGTGGCGCAAAGAAAATTCTGATGCCAGCTGTCAGTATGCCGGAGTTAGCTGCTGTTCCGGCTGATTTATCGACTGCTTTTGACTTTATTCTGTTTAAGAGTCCAGAAGAAGCCGTCATCAAGGCATTGGGGGCAAATTAAGGAATAGGTAAACGAGATGGAAAAGGTTAAGGGATCGCTCTCAGATGTGGCAGCTGAGATAAAACCGTATGTGACTAAAAGGGGATTTAAAAAGTATATTGGTGATGCAGCGCTTTCAGATGTGAGTCGGATTCTTCTGACCAAATACTCTAATGTTAAGCTGAGCGTGTATGTTGATAACGATGGCTGTTCACATCTGAAGGTAGAAGTAAAAAAGCTGTTTGGCGGTGGTGTGCTTGATTTTCTGCTCACTCAAAAAGGAAACAGAAAAAATGATCCTCTTGAGTGGATTGACAAGATTGAAGAATTTGATGCGTTATTGTAAAAGAAGGTGATTGTTATGGGGCTGTTTGGCAATAAAAAGAGCAAAATTGATTTGGAAAATATTATTTCTGTTGTTCTGTTAGAGCAGACACAACTTTATGGAAAGAAAAATAATTGGGGACTTAGTTTCGGTGATACCTTTGGCGCACCTATGGTTATGGAGCAAACAGTTCCAACCGGTTCAAGGTTGAAATTCAGTGTCACATATCGTAATGGCAAAAGGGAAATTGTTGAAGTGTTGTCAGGAACAGCGGAAGCAGATGCGCTTTTACAAAAAGCTATTGATCCGGAAATTACAGACTCTTCCGGTGACACTCAGCAAAAAGAAAGTGTTCCTTATCAACCGATTACGGTTCAGAAAAATCAGTTGCCTACTGGCGATTACTTGATAGGCCGTGATATTCCAGTTGGAATCTATGACTTCACATGGGTTTATGGCCATGGAGTCATTCAGAAATTCAGGAATGAGCATGATTCTACTTTGGGGGCAAGTACATATTATGAAAATGTGGGTGCCCAATATGATTATGAATACCGACAGTGTTTTCATGTTGTATGCGCAGAGGGAGAATTGCTTAAAATTACCGGAAACCTGATTGTCGAAATTTCTAAATCGAAAAAAATAGAGTTGGATTTATAAAATGACCAGACAAGAACTATTTGACTGGTGCAGGCAGCAATACGGAACAGAGCCGGATTACCCGTGGAATGACTGGAATGCTGTCCTGCGCCACACAGACAATAACAAGTGGTACGGTGTCGTCTTGGAAGTTGACCGCAGAAAACTTGGTTTGGCTGACGAGGGCATTGTCGATATTTTGAATGTGAAGTGTGACCCTGTTATGATCGGTTCCCTCCGGATGCAGAACGGTTTCTACCCGGCGTATCACATGAACAAAGATAAATGGATCAGCATAATGCTGGACAGGCCAGAATCGGACGAAACAATAAAAGGCTTACTTACCCTGAGTTATGAATTGACCAAGGGGAAATCGAAAAACATTAAATCATAGAATGGAGGGCTTGGGACTATGGACAACAGAATATTTCTTTGCATAGATCTCAAGTCCTTCTATGCTTCCGTGGAGTGTATCGAGCGTGGGCTTGACCCCATGACCACGAATTTGCTTGTGGCAGATGCTTCCCGAACAGAAAAGACCATCTGCCTTGCAGTCTCCCCCTCTTTGAAAGCCTATGGTATTTCAGGCCGTGCCAGATTGTTTGAAGCAGTCCAACAGGTAAAAAAAGCAAATGCAGAGCGTTTGAGAAAAGCACCGGGACACAAGTTTACCGGAACATCAAGTGATGCAATAGAGCTGGCTGCTCATCCTGAATTGGAGCTGTCCTATATTACTGCGGTTCCGAGAATGGCTCATTATATGGAGCATAGCACAAGAATTTATAATATCTACCTCAAGTATATTGCTCCAGAGGACATTCATGTTTACTCCATTGACGAGGTGTTTATTGACCTCACCCACTATCTTTCTTCTTCCGGTCTGAATGCCCGTGAATTTGCAAAACGGATGATTCAGGATGTTTTGGAAACGACCGGTATAACTGCAACAGCCGGTATTGGTACGAATATGTACCTTGCCAAAGTTGCCATGGACATCGTTGCAAAGCATATTCCGGCTGATGAAAACGGGGTTCGTATAGCTGAACTGGATGAAATGAGCTATCGCCGCCAACTGTGGAGTCACCGTCCCCTCACCGACTTTTGGAGAGTTGGTCGGGGATACGCAAAGAAACTGGAAGAAGTCGGTTTGTTTACGATGGGCGATATTGCACGTTGTTCGGTGGGCAGATCGAATGATTATTACAATGAAGATTTGCTTTACAAGTTGTTCGGTATCAATGCCGAATTGCTGATAGATCATGCCTGGGGCTGGGAGCCATGTACGATTGCGGAAGTGAAGCAATATAAGCCCGAAAGTAATAGCGTCGGCTCCGGGCAGGTGCTGCATTGTCCCTATGACTTTGAGAAAGCACGATTGATTGTTCGAGAGATGATTGATCTTCTCGTGCTGGATTTGGTGGACAAGGGAATGGTTACTGACCAGATCGTGTTGACAGTTGGCTACGATATAGAAAACCTGTCTGACCCTGTGCGCCGCAAGGCATACAAAGGTCAAATAACGACTGACCGATATGGACGGCAAGTGCCGAAGCACGCACATGGAACTGCCAATATCGGCAGATATACTTCTTCTACCCGCTTGGTCACAGATGTGGTTTTGGAACTATATGACCGGATTGTAGATAAATCTCTTTTGGTACGCAGACTCAACATATCCGCAAATCATGTAATTTGTGAAGCAGATGTGCCGAAAGAAAATAAAGTGGAACAACTGGATTTATTCACTGATTATGCTGCTTTGGAGAAGGAAAAAGAGAAAGAAGATGCTGCGCTGGAGCGTGAAAAGAAAATGCAACAGGCAGTATTGACGATAAAGAAGAAATTTGGAAAGAACGCCATTTTGAAGGGAATGAACCTTCAGGAAGGTGCAACCGCTAAAGACCGCAATGCACAGATTGGCGGTCACAAAGCATAGCGAAAAGAGGGATACGATGTACGATATTGAAAAGGCAAAGCAATACGCATGGGAACAGGCCGACTGGATTGCTCACAGCAACGGATATTTTCTGATGAAAGACTGTGTTTTCTTCTATCATAAGGGGAGCGTGGTTTTTGACCCTTGGAATGACGTGGACGGAAACGCTGTTGACGATCCTTTCTCCTTCTATGGCAAAGACAAGATGGATGAGTTTTGCAGACGGATTTTTGCGAAAAAAAGGTTCCACTGCGTCCAGTATGGATTCGATTTAATGGCAAGAATGGGGATATGTTGAGAAAAGCGGTAGATGCGCTTTTGGAAGAAAGAATCCCTGAGCTTGTTGGTGCGCTCCGGTTTCTCTGCATTTTCAGGAATGTTCCAAGAATCCATAACCTGTGATTGTTCTCTTTCAATTGAGATCTCATCAGAAAATGATACGCACAAAAACCAGATCTGCCCGTTAACAACAGATCTGGCTTATTCCGGTACACCGGTATCCGTATGTTATTTGCAGCCGTTGATGCCGCAGGAAGAACGATGCTCAATGATCTCCTCCTCTTTGACAGGAGGCTGTCCGATCCAGGAAAATGCCTCATCAAAATCGAAGGTCATTTTTCCATCCTCATTGACAAACAGCGGAATGCCGATCCCGCTATGCGCTCTGACCGGTGCAAAAATCTCTTCTGTATCTCTCAATTTTAAAAACTCTTTTAAGTTTGCCGTGTTTGCCGTAATATCAATATACTCTGCCTCAAACCCGCGGTTCTTCTGAATTGCCTTATAATTTCTGCAGTCTATGCAGATCTCTGCTCCATATACTTTCATAATACTTTATCCTTTCCGTCGGCTGTAATCCGACTGTAAAACACACTGTTTGACTACCGTTCCTGCGGATATACCATATTCCACTGTCTGCGCAGTCCGTCCATCCACTCCATCATACGGATCGTTTCCGCATGAGGCATCTGCGGACACTCCAGCTCACCCTTTTTCAGCGCCTCCATGCATGCCTCCACCTGATATTCATAACCGCTGATCTGCGCCGGTGCCTGATATGATGCGACAGGAATCCGATCGGTGCTATACACGGTAATGCGTGCGGGATTATTGATATTTTCTACCTCCAGGTAACCATTCGATCCAAAGATCATGCCCTTTCGGTCGCTAAGGCAGACGGCCGAACTGTTCAGCACCGCCATACGGCCGTCTTTGTAACGGATCGTCATGCTGTTCTGCGCATCCACGCCGAGCGGCGTCA
>JAQYOU010000104.1 GCA_028727105.1 bacterium | reverse complement strand
CTTCGCGAGGATCACATCTGCACCGTCCACAACTTCTCTCGCCTCATCCGTAAGCAGATCATACACGGTTCCGGCGATCGGCAGTCCATTTGAGATCACTCTCGCATGTTTGTCAATTCCCACATACTCCGCATCTTCTTCTGTTGCATCATTCAACACTTCACCGCCGCGCACCAGAACATTCAGCTGTAGTTTTGGAAAGCGCTTATGCAATTGTTCAAGAAACAGCTTATCCAGCACAATCTCTCCGCAATTATCTGTGATCAACAAAAAATCATTTGCAGTTGCACACTGATCGACCAATGACTGTATGACAGCTCCGTCTCTCTCATTCATCTCTGTACGATCCAAAAGAGATAAAAACTGATCTTCGTCCACGTGATTCATGGCACCAAAATCGATATAATTTCCCACCCGCGCATACATGATTGCCTTTACAAGCGGATCCTCAGAAGCTTCTATTTTTTCCCTGACGGAGTCTTCCATAGACAACACTAAATCGTTATATTTTTTCTTTATATCTTTGTAAGGCATCTGCTTTCCAAAATGCTTTTCATACACCTCCTGAAACCGGTAAACTAAATAAGGGGAAGTGTCATTCTCTCCCCTATGATCTATGATGCTCTTTATTTCTCTCAGATAATTCTCATCCTTCGTCAAGTGCTTCTGCTTATCATATAAACACTCTGCACAGCTTTCTGTAACTCTCACTTGATTTACCTCCCAAAACTTACGTTATTTCTCTCATAATCAATCCCTGCATGCCTTGCCTGGCTGCAAAGATCTTTGACTTGTAAGGTATACTCTTTTCCGTCTTTTATGAAATGTGTGCCACACTGTCCATATTGAAAATCACTTTGAAAATATCCCCAAATCTTTTCCATGTGGTTGATATATGGAAAGTACCTGCAAGATCTTTGTTTGCCTCATTATTTACCGTTGTTGTTATCATGTAATGCACTTGTATGAAATCATTATTTTCTGCAACAACCTCAAAATCAGAAATCATATAATCCTTGCAGTCAAATTCTTCTATGATCTGCGCGTATTCGGCTCCCGTACAACGATATCCACCGCATATCATAACAGCATCTTCAGAGACAATGTTTAAGAACGCCTCTTTATCCCTGTTTCTGGCTGCTTCCCACATTTGAATCTCCAATGCTTTTATTTTAGAGTCATCTATATGTTCGGGCTCACACAGCAAGGAATAAATATAGGTATCCTTCCAGATCGGATTGCCATCCTCATCTTTTCGAAAATAAATATCCTTATGCAAATACCCTTCCCGCTGAAAACCCAGTCGTTCGAGCAGCTTCCAGGAAGCTACATTCAGTGGGTCACAAGCGGCCTCTATTCTATGCTTTCCCTGTTCAAAAATATACTTACATACCCGATCGCATGCTTCATAGGCATAGCCCTTTTTCCAAAACTTACGATTTAGCACATATCCGATTTCTACAGATTCTGCATATCTTTCACTCTCATAAATATTGCCAATCAGCTTTCCGGTAGTTTTCTCTTCAATTGCCAGAAATTCCTCAGACACGATTCGATCTTCCAGACACTTTTTTACTTCTTCCGGATTCATTGGCTCATATGGTTCAAACGCAACCACCTCTTCATCCGAAAGGTATTCATATAAATCTTGCAGATCCCGTTCTTCATATGTTCGAAGAATCAGTCTCTCGGTTTCTAATCTTTCTATTTTCATGATCACATCCTCCTTAACGATATTATGTGTGAGATTTATTCAAACTTGCAGGATCAATATGCTTCAATTTTGTAATATTTCTGTGTTCCTTCATAAAATCAAGATAGCATCCTGCACATCTCATCTGTCAATCGCAGGACATCCTCCATCGCGACATCTGCAACATACGCGCCCAGTTGCTCTTCCATCGTCTGCAATTCCTCCGTCAATTTACAGCCCTCCAGTTCTCTCATTGCAGCGTCCATTGCATCCAGATCAAAGTTATCCACTGCCTGATGCATCCGCTGTAAGATATCCTCCAGCTGATCTGGACTGACATTTTTTTTCTTCTCCTGCGCACGTGCAAACGGCTGAAGAATCAGCTGATAACTATGATACAGTTTCATCAGGTGCGGCATCTCTTCCTTGATCTCATCATCCGCACCGGCGTTTCCCAGCTGTTCCATCTTGTAAAACAGCTCTGACAGCTCTTTGGCACCGATCATTCGCGCTGTGTTTTTTAAGGCATGCACCTCAATCGTAAAGTCGCGTAACATTCCGTCTGACAGACATTTTTCCAGCTTTGTACTCTTTGGACCGATCAGCTTGTAAAAATCCCCGAGCAATTCTAAGAACATCTGCCTAGAACCGCAGTTTTGAATCCCCTCAGACACGTCCAGTCCCTCAATTTGCGGTATTTCAGGTTCCTCATCCGCAAGATCCGCATGCTGCTGCGATGCGACACTCTGCGCGGACTGCTTCGTGACCAGATGCTCCGGCAGCCACTTTAACAAACACTCTGCCAGTTCGTTGATACGGATCGGCTTGGATACAAAATCATTCATCTGAGCCTTCAAAAACTGCTCCCTCGCCTCCGACGTAGCGTTCGCGGAAAGCGCAATGACCACAAGCTTTTGAAAATATTCATCATCCATTTTTCGAAGTGCTTCCGTTGCCTCGATTCCGTCCATAACAGGCATCATGTGATCCATAAACACAATGTCATAATGTTTATTTTGGATCATCTGCAGTGCCTGTTTTCCATTCTCTGCCGTATCGATCTGCATCTCATAGGGTGCCATGAGTCCCAGAGCAACCTTTCGGTTCATCTCATTATCATCTACTACCAGAATGCTCGCGTTTGGTGCAACAAACGACAGATTTTTCTCCTCCCATGCCTCTGCAGGTTGTTTGTCCAATATTTTCTGGGGAATTGCGAAGTAAAAGGTACTACCTTCCCCATAGATACTTTTCACACCAATCTCTCCATGCATCAGTTCCACCAGCTGCTTACAGATCGCAAGTCCGAGGCCGGTGCCTTCCTTATGACGATTTTTCTTCGTATCCACCTGTTGAAAGGAACCAAAAAGTTTGCCGATGTCCTCCTCACGGATTCCCTGACCGGTATCCTCGATAAAAAAGCGCAAATCAGCCTGATCTCCCTGAATCTCGCCAAGTTCTACACGCAGCCGGACATAACCACGATCCGTGAATTTGATCGCATTGTTCATCAGATTAATAATGATCTGTCGTAGCCGCTTATCATCTCCAAAGAGTTTTTGGGGCAGATCCGGTGTAATGTCATATAGGAGCTCTACGTCCTTGTCACCGATCCTGTTTAAAAAGATCAGCCAGAGATCATGAAGCAGGTGCATCGGCTCATACGCCGCTTCTATGATCTCCATTTTTCCGGACTCGATTTTGGAAAAATCAAGGATATCATTGATGATAGTGAGCAATGCATCCCCGGAACTTTTAATATTGTTCAGGTACTCTTTCGCAGTCTGCGGCAGATCCTCGCGCAGGAGAATATCCGTCATTCCCACAATTGCATTCATCGGTGTTCGTATCTCGTGTGACATATTGGATAAAAACTGCGATTTTGCAGCATTTGCCTCGTCTGCACGCTCCTTTTCTTCCTTCAGCATCTCCATCAGAAGCACATCCGGACTCTCCACCGTCAAAAAGAATGCAAGATTAATAAGGGTCAGTCCCATACCGCTGATCAACAGTGTCGGCCCCAACGACTGGAAAACAAAAACCACCAGCTGGATCAGAAAGGCAAGCATTACAACGTATCTCTTCTTCGCATTGATCTCTTTCCAATGTCGCAGCATATTTGCAAACATAAAGATCATATAAAGCACCACGATGCCATGCACGGCAAAGACCGCTGCGCCCCATGAGTAATTACCCTTTGGTGTCTGTACATATTCGATCGGACTGAACACAAGATCAATCCACGCAGCCCATACAGGTATGGATGCGAGCCAGATCCTTTTTTTGCTAACATTGTCATTATAGATCAGCACCAGACAATACACATAGCAGATAAATACCTCCACAATCATACTTCCAAGAAAAAGCGTGTGAAAGAGTCTGTTTGCCCATGCTGGTACTGTATCCAGATGATTCACGGTGTAAACCGTAACCATATCAAAGACCAGATGAAATATCATCGTCCCAAGCGATGCAGAAAAAATTATATGCGCGTAAGAATGAACACGCTTTGCCTGAAAATAAATTGCTGCCACAAACAATATGATGATCAGGCAACAAACCTGTAGTTTTACCATTTTGTTTCCTCCAGTAACGCCAATCCCTCGTACATATCCTGTCCGAGTATCTCCTGCGTTTTTGCAAAATCATATTTCTCATGCAGCTTATTATGAACAGACAAAAATGCTTTTTTCCCGTATTTTTTTATAAACATCGCCTGGGCTTTTGCAGCATTGGCACCATCATTTTCCGGTGTGTAAAATCCCTTCGTGCAGGCTTCGATTTCTTCACACTCATAACAGCCATCTATGTTCTTGATCTGACAGCAGACTGCATTTGGACATCTCTTATCGGGCATACACGTTGCGAACGAACACACATTGTACGCTGTTCTGCAAAATCCGCACCACTGACCTAAAAAGCAGTGATTACAGGAAAATCCACAATATGCGATCGGATCCACTCCCTTACGGGCCAGCTTACACAATTTGTTCTTTATCCGTTGCATTGCCTCAATATGCATGATCCAATGCCTGCAAAACGGCATCTTAATGAGCCCCCGCACATCCTTATTGCACCAGTAATCGATCAGCCATACTGCGTTCTCATCCGGACTTACACATTGGGATTTCAGCAATCTGTTCCTGTCCTCATCCCCAAAGCGCCTTCTCATCTGCTGATAGTCCAGTTTCTGCAACATCTCATTCGTCGACAGCATCACGTCTTTTGCATATGCATAAAGACTGTCCACATCCAATTTCTTGGAAAACTCTGTTAAACTTTCTCCTTCCAGCTCGTTTCCGGTCGTGATGATATCGCAGCCGGTTTTCTCCTGATATCCCATAGAAAATAAGATCTGCTCATCACCTTGTATCAATGTATGTGCCACAATATCTTCGATTCGGAATATATGCCAGATGGAGTATGCAAGTGTCTTACTGTGATATCCATTTGCACCTGCAAAAGGCATTTGATAAAATGCCTCCCTGGGAAAACCATTTACGATCTGTGTGATCTGCTCAAATAGTTGACTTCGAAATTCAATGAGCAGGTCGATACCTTCTTTGTATGTAACCTCTTTTCCCAGCAGTTTTTGTATCGTTTTATTCCTATCAGACCATTCTGTTCTCATTATTCTTTACTCCCAGTATCCATCAAGAGCCGTCTTTCATAATCAATCCCTGCATGCCTTGCCTGGCTGCATAGGTCTTTGACCTGTAAGGTATACTCTTTTCCGTCTTTTATGAAATGTGTGCCGCACTGTCGGAATTGAAAAGATACATTTTGTCTGATGCATTGTTCTCTGATATCCAGCACCCAGTCATAGTCTAATACTCTGGCGTTCCTGTCTGATTCTCCGCCAACTACCACTGCCTCAATGCCAGCCAGATATTTTTCCATATTAATTCTTTCCAGCAATGGCTGCGCTGTTATCTGCTTATGCTTAATTGGAAGTTTCTGAAAAGCAGACAATTTTCTGTCTGCGTTTTCCTGATTTTCAACTGTACAGCAGACGACTACATGCTCGTATCCATCTCCCCAATCATTCGGAATACACTGCATAAATCGTTCGATTCTCTTTGTCAGGAACAAAAATGTACAATCAGATCTCTCTCGAATGATATCCCAGCATTCATCTCTCCAC
Organism: bacterium; assembly: GCA_028727105.1. Taxonomy (GTDB): domain Bacteria; phylum Bacillota; class Clostridia; order Lachnospirales; family Lachnospiraceae; genus W0P33-017. The sequence goes on along the minus strand of JAQYOU010000104.1, from coordinate 1,105 downwards.
TGATCGGCATCCTCCAGCAAAAAATCGCTGGCAAAACACAGATAGATCAAGCCTGACTTCGTCTTATATTCACCGTTTTTCTTTTTCTCGATCAATCGGTAAAAGTTCTCATTTCTTACAATTGTATCGGTATCTCTTCCGCGCTTCGCATCACCCTTATGGATATAGCAGAACTTACATCCTTCGCTGCATCTGTGGCAGCCTCTCCATGGATCCCATCTTCCCATAATCTCACTGCTCCGTTTTATCTACTTGTATTGTATTATCTTTGCGCAAATGTTTTACCGTTCCAAAATAAATTCCTGCACCGGACTTCCAAATTCTTCGGTTAATTGCCCCTCAACAAAACCCATACGTTTGTAAAATGCTCTCGCAGCTACTCCCTCTTGAACACCTTCTCTATATGTAGTGACAACCACCTTACTTTGGGGATCCATACATGTGAGCATATAGGATACCATTCTTTCTGCGATATGCTTTCTGCGATATTCAGCATCAACAGCCAAAAAACAAAGAATATTAGGATTTATTGAAAACAACAACACGCCAACAATCTCATCTTCGTTTTTTACACAGATTGCACGACACTGGCGCATAAAATCTAAAACAGTATCCCTGTGCTCATCCAAAGCATCTTTGGTTTCAAGCCCGGGAAAGTTTTCTTTGACCTTATTTACAAGGTGCATCCACTTATCAATATCGTATTCTTTTCCTAATTCAACTTCCACGTTTATCCCATCTCCATTCTTTGTTTACTTATTATAAAACACGCCAGAGGAAAAACTATCCTCAAAACCTTTTCTTGTAGCGTCAATACTTTGTTTTATGTTCATGTCAATCAACCTCACTGCTTCTGCAACTCCGCCTTCTTTTCTGATCTTCTCAGAAATGGCTTGTGCATTTTTCTTCTTTTCATCAAAGGAGCCCTGCATTTCCCGAATCGCTTCATAGATTACATTTTCACGTGACATGCTCCCACCACTTATATAATAGAAAGTCCGCTTTGCGTACTTTCTATTATCATGAATCATAGATTTTGAAGAGGGGGCTTCCTGTTCAATGGCTCTACTGAGCCAAGTATCCACAGGCTACCCTCGCGTGTCCC
>JAQYOU010000103.1 GCA_028727105.1 bacterium | reverse complement strand
CTGCGCTCATACCCAGCTCATCCGCCAGCTCATTCATCATGCACTCCATACCGAACTCAGATTCCGGACAGCCCAGACCACGGTACGGACCTACCGGCATGGTGTTGGTTACAGTTGCCGCAGTGTCCATATGGATGTTATCGATATCATATACGCAGACAGCGCCGGAAGAGGACAGACGGCCGGTATACGATACGTTGTTCTGGATTGCACCAATTTCTTCTACGCAGTCATAGTCCTGTGCAATGACACGGCCGTCCTTGGTTGCGCCATACTTAACACGGGAGTAAACCGGCCATGCACCTGGTGCACCATCAAACATTTCCTTACGGGTATAGAAGTAAGAGCAGCTCTTCTTCAGATACAGAGACATCATGACACAGAATACTTCTGCATACGGATTCAGACGGTTGCCGAAGGAGCCGCCAACATATGGCTGAATAGAACGAACCTTGGTTTCCGGCAGCTCGAAAATGTTAACAATCGCAGACTTGATTACGCCATGTACGCCGCAGCCGCTGCCATATACAGTGATGCTGTCATCCGAATTATAGGTACAGATCGAACCTGCCGGTTCCAGCTGGTTCTGGTTTCTTCTTCCACAACAGAATTCTCGCTCAACAACAATGTCAGCCTGTTTCATGGCTTCTTCTACATTGCCCTTATCCAGAACATAGTTACCGACGATGTTCGGGGAAACACCTTCACCGGCATACTTGCTGGCAACAACATCCAGTCGTCCAATACCCGCCCACGGGTTGGAAGCATCAATCTCACCATCACCACGTCCGGAGAACGGGTCAATGATAGACTTCGGATTTGGATCCAGTGCCTCATATACATTTGTGATGAACGGAAGTTCTTCATACTCCAGTTCAATTGCTTCGATTGCATCCTCTGCCAGCTCCAGTGTCTCTGCTGCAACGATTGCAATCGGCTGGCCTGCCCAAATACATTCGTTATCAACCGGGAAACGGTTCTGCTCCGGCAGACGCTCCATATGGAACGGAGAACGCTCTACAGTAAATACCTTTTCAACGCCAGGAATTGCTTCTGCCTTGCTGACATCCAGCTTCGTAATCTTACAATGTGCTACCGGGCTGCGCAGAATCTTCACGTGCAGAAGGCCCGGAATGAACTTGTGATAGTCGGCTGCATACAGGCCTTTACCAGTTGCCTTATCATATGCATCGACACGAAGCGGGGTTTTACCAATGTAATTATTGGTTCCTTTTTCGGGAGTATTGCTCACAAATACTACCTCCTATCTCAAATATGTTATTTTTATTATAAAAAATCAATTTGTTTATAACATCGTCATTTTCGGTTATCCTGCTCATAAAATTTGTGCAACATTTTAAAACATTATATATAATCGTTTATATTTTATCGTTTTTGTTCTTTTTCAACACTAAAATTTAAAAATATGTCATATTTTGCACATACTTAGTCTTTGCATTGTACATTTTTTCATTCGACATGATTTGACATCCCATGCCCCTTTTTTTATAATGAAAGAGTCAGGAGGAGTAAACATGAAATTTTCCTTATGGAATTTCCGCGACTGGTATGAAAAACATGATATTGATCTGTCCTATATGATTACAGAAAACAATGTATCCATCTCCATGCTATCGACAGATGTCGATGCCAGCGAAGGACGACTTGGCTGTGCACTGGTTTTGTCCGGCGATCAACTGACGGATTGCACCGGTTTTCGTTCGGCACTTCAGTTCGGCAGGGATCGTATCCTGTTCCCGGTTGCTTCATCATCAGAGGTCTTTAACCTCGGGAATGAGATGATTGAACATTATACACTCTGGGAAAATTCTCTTCTGGATGAGATTCTGTCCGGTGAAACCATTGACTCGTTCCTGCAGCACAGTCAGGACAATTTTCCTTTTCCCATGGCTCTGCTGCATTTCAACGGCGTAATCGGTTATCACTCCTCCGACTGGACAGTGACACTTCATTCCCAGGTACGCAATGCCATTCTCAAAACTGCAATGCAGAAGCAGAGCAGTACTCAGCCTTTTTTCAGCAGCTTTTTCTTTGGACAGCCATATACCTTTTTAACAGATCTGGTCTATGTGAATCATACCCCCTTTGGCATTCTGATCGCTTATGAAGCAGAGCGAAAACTTCAGCCAGGTGACATTCCTGTCTTTCATATGCTGGCAGAAATGATCCAAACCATCGTAACATTTCAGTCCAACCAGTCTGTCGCTGTCCATCCGCTGGCCAGTTGGTATACCAACTATGTAAACTCTGAAGATCCTGTCCTGCAGGAATCTGTGGTTCCCCTATCCGATGTGCAGTGGAAGCTTTCGGACTATTATCAGGTAATTGCAATAGAGGCGCCGGAAAACAGTTCCACACCATTACCATCTGATCTGGTTTTCTACCTGACAGATTTACATCACTGTTGTGCACAAACCTCATTCGGCCTCTCCATCCTGATTCATCTCGGTTCGGATTTTCCGCAGACATCATCTGATGAAATCACCCGGCTTCAATCCTATTGTCCAGAATCTGCTGCACGTATTGGCCTGAGCCTGCCATTTCAAAACCTGAAACAGCTCCCTTGCTTTTATCAGCAATCCATACAGGCTGTAAAACTGGCACAAAAAAAGGAGGTTCCCCTCCTTACCATCGCATCCTGTCTTTCTGAAAACATCCTTTCCTCCTGCCGTAGTTTGCCGGAAACTCCTTCGCTAATTGATCCAACCATTTTAAAGCTGGCAGAAGCTGACCTTAACGAAAGTGATCAGCTGTTGAAAACGCTGTACACATATTTGATCTGTGGTAAATCCATTTCCCAGACAGCAGATATCCTGTTTATCCATCGCAACACGCTGCGTCATCGTTTGAATAAAATCAAAACATATCTTCCCGGAGATTTGGATGACTGCAAATATGCGGAAAAGCTGCTGTTATCTCTGGCTTTATATCAGAAAAAAACGTTCTTAAATACAAACACCTCTGTAATTCAGATTTAGATATCTGACTTACAGAGGTGTTCTTTATTCTTCTTCTGATTCCTGCATGTCATGAATCAGCATTTCAAAATGTACTTGAATTTCCTTTTTCACCCGTTCTGTATCACGGCTCCGGATCGCCTCACAAATCAGCTCATGCCGCTGCCCGAGTTCCATGAGGGATTCGCGTGACATCACGGCACTCAGCTTTGTGTTATCCCGGATATAGCACTGTTCCCACAGCCGTTTCAGCAGCGCATTGTCTGAATTTTCAACAAAAGCCTCATGAAACTGTACATCATACTCTATAAAACCCTCGATACTTCCTTCAGCCGCATGCTCCAGCATATGCTTGAGCTTATCTTCCATTTGCTGCAGGATAGATTCCACATTATGCCGCTGAATAATCTCCTCCAGTGCAATAGATTCCAGCGCAATACGAACCTCGAAGGTGTCAATCAGATCCTTATGAGTAATCTTTCGCACAATGCAGCCCTTATATGGGATGGTTTCCACCAGTCCGATCAACTCCAGCTCACGAATTGCTTCACGAATTGGTGACTGTGATACTCCCAGCTCCTTTGCCCATCGCGTTTCAACAATACGATCTCCCGGTGCCAACTGCCCGGAAACAATGGCATCCATCAGAGCTTTCTTAATTTCCTCACGGTATAACGGTCTTTTGGAAATTTTATAACTCTTTTTACCTTCCATATATTACAATGCTCCTTCAATCTTCTTTGGCTGATACTGATATGTTCCGGATTTTCCTCCATCTTTGTGAAGCAATAAAATATCATCAATCCTCATCCCACGATCCACTGCCTTACACATATCATAAATCGTTAATGCCGCAACAGATGCAGCAGTCAGTGCTTCCATTTCAATCCCGGTCTTATGGGTACATCTCAACATACTTACCAGCCTGACCTGTGTCTCGGAGATCGGTTCAATATCAACTTTTACACTATCAATTGGAATCGGATGACACATGGGAATCAATTCGCTTGTTTTTTTTGCCGCCATAATGCCTGCAATCCTTGCACAGGCAAATACATCACCCTTTGGCGCAGTTCCATCTGTAATCATACGCAGGGTTTCTGGTTTCATCGTAATAACAGCCTGTGCGCTGGCAATACGTTGCGATACTTCCTTCGCGCCAACATCCACCATTCTGGCTGCGCCATGTTCATCTAAATGTGTCAGTTCCATCTCTCTATCCTCAGTCATTACAATATCTTATGCATCCAATTCCATCCGCATATTTCCTGTTGTCATGTGCGAATTATAGAAAAACGATTATTCTTATTATATATTAAAACATTATTCATCAGCGCTGTCAAGTTCTTCCTCTCCTGATTACATAGAAAATCTACATCTTCACAGTATTTGGACTTGACTGCTAGGCGCCATAACATATTTGTTGTGACTGATTTTCTATTTGTTGCCATAGACATTTATACCTCAGATTTTTTCTCTATTATATCACATTTAATTGCTTATTCTGTATTTTGGCTGTCCCATGACATCTGTGTGCCGACTCCCAGCGTCAGATTGCCTAGACGGTACTGACGTATTCATGCCCCCATTAAGGTATATGGTTCTATGTGATAGAAGGTCATAAACGTGTCAGTGTCCTGCGGTATTTTGAGGCAGTGTCCTGTCGAGCTGAAGTAACACGGGTATATCTATTGCCCGCAGATACATTAGAATATCGTCTGTATCAGGATTTCCTTCCGTTTTACCAGCTTACCAGTATCAATTATCTCTGGTTTACACAGGAAAATGGTTTTTCTTCCTGCTTTCTCTGCTTCCAAACCATAATGCATGGTCACCAGAAGAACGTATGGATTTTCGTTCCTTTTATGCCCGTTTTAAGCAGGCATATAATGAACATCTTAAACTTACGGAAACATTGACGGTCGGAGATGTCATGCTGATCTACATTAAAGTGTTTCATTATGAATCCAGCAAGAATAAAACCAAAGATCAGCTGCATACCGAGTTGAATTAGCTTTCTTCGGAAATATTCAATCGTTCTCAAGGTAAGGAAATCAATGTTGTTCTCAAACCAACTGAAAAGAAACCGCTAATTGTCATCCCATCTCTGACTCCACTTCGAGTTGCTTTTATTCACGACAAAACACCAGAAGAATCCAGCTGGATTTATTCCCATGAGCTTGGACGTAAGGATCTGGAAGCCGCTTTGAAGGAACAGATCATTACCACTGTTTTTTCTGGAGTCGGCTGTGAGCAGCAGGCAGCAGAAACGATTTCCGATGAGACACAGAATTATGATCTGGTATTTACAACCTCTCCCCGTCTGCTGAATGCAAGTGTACAGGCTGCACTTGCGATTCCAAAGGCCAACATACTCAATTGTTCTCTGAATACCTCTCATCCCTCGGTTCGGACATATTATGCGAGAATTTATGAGGCAAAGTTCCTTATGGGTGTCATTGCGGGATGCCAAACTTACCGCATTGGCTATGTTGCGGATTATCCAATCCATGGTATTATTTCCAGTAAAGCACGCCCTGCCCTGTATGAATATAAGATATCCGTGACCCACTTATGATTTGGTTTATCAGCTTGGAAATCTCTGTTCAGCAAATTCTCGTATTTGTGGTGCTGGTGTCCCATGTGTTGCCATTTTCTGCGCCTGCGAATTTCTGATAAAAGTTCGTATCTTTTCATAATACGTAGAATCGTCTTGGGGTTTCGATGTATTTTCTTTTCCTGTTTCAACCACTTCCACATACGGCGATAACCGTAAGTCTTATCACATTTTCTTGCTGTTCACGAATGATTTCAGCTAATTCGGCATCATGCTCCGGCTGATCCAGACGTTTAACATAATCATAATAACCGCTGCGTGATACTTGAAAGAACTGACACATCACGGACACCGGGTAACGGTTTCTATTCATATAGATAACTTGATATTTAACTCGTGGTCTCACTTCCTTCCTGTCAATTGCAGAAAATCCCGCAGCAGTTTATTCTCCCTCTTCAGCCGGTCGATCTCATATGCTTGCTCTGCTACGAGATCTCGAGGTGCCGCATCTTTTCGAGGACGCCCTTTGAGGCGAGATGCAATACCTGCATTCTCTTTTCGCCGTTCCCGCTTTAACAGGTTGTGGATTGGACGATCCCCTGTTAACCCGAAAAATTCCTCTATTTCCCGGTGACTTTTTCCTCTCGCTATCATTGCTTGAATTTCCGGCAAAAGCACTTGAATATGTGTGTATTTTCTCTTGGACATGATAATCCCCCCTGATGTAGTACTTTTATTTTCCTACATTAAGGGGTATTTGTCTATTGTCCGTTTTTACTGGACCTGTGCAGTGTCTCCGTCCGGTACCTGATTGCTGGACTCAACGCTGCAGAAGTCTGAAAAGGCGCGGTTGTCGATCACTTCGGCAACAGTCGCCATATCTGAAAGATCGTACAGATTCTGAATCATATAGATTCGAAGCATTCATTCCAGATCGTAGGGCTTGTTGCCGCGTTCTCCTTTGTAATAACACGGACGTATGAGGGCAATCTATTCTCCCCACGGGATGATGCGGTCCATCTGTGTGAGAAATTCTTTTTTCTTAGTCCGCACCTGTGCAAGCTCATCGCTCAGAGCGGACAGACTCATTTGTTTATCCATGAGCATAGTATGTCATATTTTCGCAAGTTTTACATTATGCGGTATTGCCCTATATAATTTACCCACAAAAATCGTCCCCCTTTTTCATACAGATGCCCGCCTGTTGATAATTTTGAAGCGATCCATTTTCCCCTTGTGTTGCGCAATTCAGTATAACCGTTTTATGTATGGGCATTACGATACGTACACCCTCATAAGAATTTACCACAGAATCAGCCTCGGAATCATGCTTTCCGGGCTGATTTTTGGTTCTGCGCTTCTTCCTCTGCTGTTCGCATTCTGCCTGCCATTTCTTAAACTTCCATTTCAGAGTGTTTCCACCAAAGAGGGATATCGCTTTTGCAGGTTATCCCTCAGTCGGATAAATTCCGGAATATAGCTGTCCAGAATGACATGCACCAGCTTTTGCGCTTCTATGCCGTCATAAATGTGCGTCATGCTGTTGCGGCTTTTGAGCATAGAGAGCCAGATTTCTTCATCCAAAAATCCATAGATGGAATATGCCGCTTTCAAAATCTCTCTGGGTGAGCCGGTATTGCCTTCCTGTCTGCCTTCGTATTTCAGAAGCTCTTTGAGTACCTTCCAGCCAAGCTCAAACTGAATATGGAATTTATCAATAATTCCGCCGATAATAAATTCATTGGTCAAATCCTCCTGTCCTGCGCGGGACAGGACATTCAGATTCGAGCAGTAATGTTCAAACTTTTTCATACAAAACCAAACCTTCCTTCTGAATGCGCAACAACAGCTCCGGAGATACCGTCTCGTCCAGATTGATAACATCATAAGACAACAACGTGGATGTTTCCTCCTCTACATCCAGCGAAAACCGTGTGATATCACCGCCGGAAACCGCAAGGTCGATGTCGCTGGCTCTCCAGTAGTCCCCCCGTGCACGGGAACCAAACAGAATGACTCGGTTCAGATGATATTTTTCGGCAAGCTGACAGATTTCGGTCTGTACTTGCGGCTTGATTCCTGTGTTGGGGAGCATGTGCATACCTCCACTCAAATGCAGGAAAGTGCGTTATTTAAAGCACTCCTGCATTCATGCTTCTTTCATATCTCCAGTTTATCTAAACTCTCCTGAATTGTCAATTTTGATTTGTCGATTTGAAAATTTTAGAAAACCCCAAATTGCAATAACAAGTTGAGCATTTTCTGTGGTAGAGGCTCATCAATCTGACCTTGGCTGATGTCAAGGTCAGATTGATGACTATGCGGCATATATTGCATTCATCTCGGCTTCAAAAGCTCCATCTGGTGTCCGATAGCCCAAAATCTTACGGGGAAGCGCATTTGCCCAAAGCTCAACAGCCAGGATATCATCTGCACTATAAGAATCCATACGTCTGCCTTTTCGCAGAAAAATGATTTACTCAAGATACTGGTTGTTATCCCTGCTTTTTCAACGCCAGTCCAATCAACCGATCTGCCTGATCTGCCATAAACAGCGGAATATTCAGCACATCATCATCCAGCTTCAGGTTATCAAGCGAGAAGCGTACACGGAGTTTTACCTTATCTGGGAATAACTCCTTAAACTTTTTGAGGCTCTTGCTGGACGTATTGGCTTCGGATTTGACCTCAACAGGGAAAATATCATTTTCCCGCTGAATCAGGAAGTCTACCTCATACGGAGGATTGCTCTGTGTCCAGTAGCGTGGGACCACCTCAAACTGCGTAATCAAAGTTTGCAGCACAAAGTTCTCGGTCAGTGCGCCCTTGAACTCAGTGAATAGGCGGTTGCCCTCTCCAAAGGCTGTAGGAGCCAACTGCGCCAGACGGCGGAGCAGACCCACGTCCACCAGATAAATCTTAAAAGCGGATAGGTCATCGTAAGCTGCCACAGGAAGGTCAGGAGCGGAGCTACGGTAGATTTTATGAACCAGTCGGGCATCTACCAGCCACTGCAGAGCATCCTCGTATTCACGGGCTCTTGCACCCTCCTTGACAATCTTGTAGATGAACTTCTTATTCTCTCTTGCCAGCTGAGATGGAACAGACTTCCAGATCATAGAAATCTTCGGGAACTGGCTGATGTTGGGATGCTTTGCAAAGTCACGCTCATAGGCACCGATAATGCCGGACAAGGCTTCCTGCATAGCGGAAACATCACGGGCTTCCGTCCACATCAGAACGGGTTCAGGCATACCACCGGTGACATAGTACATCTTCAATTTCTCGTACAGCGGATTGAAGAACGCATCGGGGATCGGTTCAATGGTGTCCACACTTTCCAGATATGTGGCAAGGTTTTCATCACCATTGGCAATCAGGAATTCTGAGAAGGTCATAGGGTCAATCTGCATGAAGTTGACCTTGCCTACAGGGAAAGAAGATGGCTTTGCCAGAGCAATACCCAGCAGAGAACCGGCGCAGGCAATGTGATACTGCGGAGCGTTTTCGCAGAAATACTTCATGGAGTTGATGACCTTGGGGCAATCCTGCACCTCGTCAAAGATGATAAGGGTCTTTTCCGGCATGATCTTCTGACCGCTGGCCAGCATCAGGTTCTGCAGGATGCGATCAACGTCCTTGGTGGTTTCGAAGAACTGTTTGTATTCCTCGTTCTCATCGAAGTTGAAGTAAGCAGTATTTTCATAGTAATGCTTGCCGAACTCTTTCAGAATCCAGGTCTTGCCCACCTGACGAACACCTTTTAAAATCAAAGGCTTATGGTAGGGAGAGTTCTTCCAGTCCAGCAGCTTTTTCAAAATGAATCGTTCCATAAACTCACTCCTCACATTTTTATTGGAGTTTTAGTGTCTCTCAATCACATTTTTATTATATGCAGAAATCTCGGAAAATACAACTCCAATCACAAAATTATATAGGTTTTGCGGTGTGTGAATCACACTTTTATTTATGTATGTGAATTGGAGATGTAAAATCGAAAAAACAAGGACAGGATTTCACGAAGAAGCGGAATCCTGTCCTTACTGAATTGGATATGAGATTTTGATTAATCTGGTTTATACAACCCCAATCCATGTTCACGATGGTAAACTGGACCTTGCGGTGTTTTACCTGCCCAATCTCTCGCACTCTTTAACTTGTCGAATAGGCCTAAAATCCGATGATAATTCTCTCGAAATGCAGTATCTAAGGAACCTCTGAATAAATAGCCTTTATTCTGTTCCTACTCGATACATTGCCGTTTTTGCGCTTGGTTAAGGGGATTTCATAGCGAAATAGCCGTTATTCTTCTGCTTTTCTGCTCCTTTTCCCGAAAAAGGGCAGACTACCCCTATATCAGGTTGTGGAAAGTTTTCGCCCGGCGATGGCGAGAGCGTACAAATTGGCACAGGCGAACATGGCGTATAGTCGATTCTCGTTTTTCATCAGTCCACGATACACCGTTTTCTTGTAGCCGAACTGACACTTGATGATCCGAAACACATGCTCTACTTTGCACCGCACCGAGGATTTGCGGTTTTCGATATACCGTTCCCAGTCAGTGGCTTTGTCACTGACTTTAGGAAGACTTCTGGGACGGCGGTTAATACGAAAGTCAATCTTTGAAAAATGCGCATTGTTGGCAATTTCAGGACGTTTTTGTACTCCAAGATAGCCGGAATCCCCATAGACTACCTCGTCATCTTCCCGGAGCAGATTCGCTGCTTGCGTGATGTCATGCTCGTTTGCTGCTGTGACGGTTATCGTGTGAACCAGGCCGCTGCCTGCATCTACGCCGATATGACATTTCATCCCAAACCGCCATTCTTTCCCCTTCTTGGTCTGGTGCATTTCGGGGTCACGAGCTTTCTCAGCGTTTTTTGTGGAGCTGGGAGCATTGATTATCGTCGCGTCCACGATGGTGCCGCCCTTCATCATGTGTCCGGTTTCTACCATAACCCGGTTGATTGCGTCAAAAAACAGTTTATTCAGCCCGTTTTCTTCCAGAAGATGGCGGAATTTACACAGCGTCGTTTCATCCGGCACCGCTTCCGTCATGAAGTCAATGCCTGTAAATTTCCGCATGGCATAGCTGTCGTAAATGGCATCCTCGGTTGCCGGGTCAGACAGGTTGAACCAGATCTGAAGCAGATACATCCGCAGCATTTTCTCAATTCCCATAGGTGGACGGCCTCGTTTTCCCTTGGGGTAGCAGAGCGCAATGACACCTACCCACTCATCCCAGGGGATGATCTCGTCCATGATTTCCAGAAATTCCTCCCGCTTGGTTTTCTTCTTGCGGAAGCTGTATTCGATGTCTGTAAATGTTTCCTGCTTCATTGTCATGCGCCACCTTTGTTTTGATAGTCTTATTTTATCATATCTCCAACCTATATGGTGGTGAGAATTAAATCAGAGGTTCCTTAGATTTTTGTCTTGACAACTGAGCCACTATATTCAGCCCGCTCCAGAGCTTTGCGGTCTTTTCCCGGAGTGCGTTGTCATTGTTCAGCGTAGCGACGCGGGCATCGCAGGTTTCGCAGTCCAGCCCGCAGCAGGCAATCAAATTTTTCATGGTATTTTTCTCACTTTGCTTGCTTAATTCTTGTCGGTGTTCCTTCCGAAACATAAAGCATACTGTCATAAGCCATTTCCGGATTTTCAAATACCCTGTATGACATTGGGATCGTCCTTATGATGAGGTTGTACCCCTCTCCAAGGGACCCATTATAAATATAATCTGCGGTATATTGCTTCAGGGAAGAATCCTCCGGTATTTTCGAGAAATCCAGCCAGCAGATGTTAAACCCTGCTCTCTTAGCCGCTTTTGCAAGAGGGTCATAGGAATAGAAGGTCTGATTGGTCCGGTTTCCGTTTCTGCCGCGGGGCAAATTACAGGTCGTCTTGTAGAAATCCGTCCCGATCACATAGTAATCGTCCTCCAGTTCCTCATACAAAAGGCCGCCCATGTTCCCGTAGCCTGCAACCTTTTCGACATGCCCATTATGACCGGAAACAAAAATA
>JAQYOU010000102.1 GCA_028727105.1 bacterium | reverse complement strand
CATCACCCTGATTTACGAATAACGGTACAGATACGGTTGCACCTGTCTCAACAGTTGCGGGCTTGGTAGCACCGGTAGCTGTATCACCCTTGAAGCCGGGCTCTGTCTCAGTGATCTCTAACTCTACGAAAAGCGGAGGCTCTACTGCGAATACGCTTCCGTTGTGTGAGCACATCTTAACCATCTCGTTCTCTTTTACGAACTTTAATGCGTCACCGATAGATGCAGAATCCAGTGCGATCTGGTCGTAGGTCTCTACGTCCATGAAGTAGAAAAGATCGCCATCTGCGTAAAGATACTGCATGTCCTTGCGGTCGATACGTGCAGTCGGGCACTTCTCTGTAGGACGGAAGGTCTTCTCAACAACACCGCCACTCTTGATGTTCTTTAACTTGGTACGAACGAATGCAGCTCCCTTACCGGGCTTTACATGCTGAAACTCAATAATCTGATAAATGTTTCCCTCTAACTCAATGGTAACACCATTACGGAAATCTCCTGCTGAAATCATTTAATGATCCTCCTTAAATGTCTGTTCAATATATCTGTCTTTCGGTGGCAAATCAACTTTTGCGCACCATATCGTAATAATGATACTATATACGACACGTTATTTCAAGTTTTTTTTGCTCATCACCCGCAGAAATAACCGAAAATGGCATTATTTTCCAAATCTTTCCTCTACGTCTGAGATGAGGTCGATCCTGCGCTGATGACGCTCCTCACCGGAAAAATCCGTTGTCAGGAAGGTCTGAATGATATCCTTTGCCAGCTCTGAACCTACGATCCTTGCTCCGATGGCGATCACATTTGCGTTGTTGTGCTCACGGATCAGACGTGCAGTCGCCGTATCGGAAACCGCTGCTGCGCGGATGCCCTTCACCTTATTTGCTGCCAAAGAAATTCCAACGCCGGTTCCGCAGATCAGTACACCCAGATCTGCCTCGCCTGATGCTACCAGTTTTCCCACCTTTTCACCGGGGATCGGGTAATCTACTGCCTCTCCGATGGGTGCACCTGCATCGATGATATCATGTCCCAGATCCTTGATCAGATCCATGATCACTGTTTTCAATTCCCCTGCTGCATGATCGTTTCCAATTGCAATTTTCATGACTTTTTTCGCTCCTTTTTCTTATAAAAATGTAAGACGATACGTTCTAAGTACCGTTTTAATACGATCTGTATCTCCTCCTTCGGGTGGATCGGCTTTACCAGGATGGTATAGATCCCGGCGCGGTTTGCGCCCCACACATCCGTAAAGATCTGATCGCCCACAAAAAGAGTGGTATGTACGTCCGTTCCCATGCGCTTCATGGCCTGCTCGTAACCTTCCCGCTTCGGTTTGCCGGCCTTATAGATATAATCAGCACCGATCACCGCCTCGCAAAAGCTCTTCACACGGGGTTCCTTATTATTGGATAAGAGGATACTCTGAAAACCGAGTGCATGCAGACGTTCAAACAGAGCCTTTGCGCGGTCATCCGCCGGTGCGCCATGTGGTACCAGGGTGTTGTCCACATCGAAAATGATGCCACGATAGCCTTTTTGATACCAGCTTTCAAAATCGATCTCATAGGTTGAATCCACATATTCTCTCGGATAAAAGGGTTCAAGCATGTTCACGTCCTCCTGATTTTTGCGTACACTTTATCTTACCACATCTTTCATATTTCGCAAGCAGATTACACATAAAAAGTGTGCGACGGGCGCACACTTTTTATGGTATCTGAGACTACTTCATGGAATTTACCATTTTATACTTGTAGAGCATCTCTGCATAATTCTGCTCTTCCACCTGGATATCCGCCAGCAGCTTTCTGACTGCAGGCTCGCTGAAGTTGAATACATTTGTGTTGTACTCACCGGAAGCCAGCTTCTCGGCACCGATACAATCGGTTGCCAGATAGCAGTCATTCTTTTTGTCCTCTGTCTCGGACATGCCGGTGTAGGTTGCCTTCGGCTGGTAATCCGCTCCGGCCTTGCAGTTGCAATCGCAGCTGGGGATACTGCCCTTTAACACCTCGCCCAGCGTATCGTAATGCTTCTGCTGCTTCTGCTCCAGATCACTGAGCAGATCCTGCAGCACCGGATCCTTTGCCTCGCTCTGGCTGCGATGGTACTTTTCTACCAGACCCTTCTCCTGTGTCTGCAGATCCTGAATGGCTGTTTTTTCTTTTTCTGTTAAGATCATTGCGCGTTACCTCTCTTCTCAAATCATATTGACATCTGTCGCACATCTATTATGCGAAAAAAAGCCTCCGGTTATTCACCGGAGACTTCTGTTAAACCAACATTTTTTTCAATTCGTTCATGAATGTCTCAACATCTTTAAATTCACGATAAACGGAAGCGAAACGCACATAAGCGACCGCATTTAAGTCCTTCAGCTTATCCATGATCAGCTCACCGATCACGATACTCGGGATCTCTTTTTCTTCGCGGTTAAAGATCTCCGTTTCCACATCATCAATGAGACGATTCATCTCAGCAACGGAGATGGGCAGCTTGTGACATGCGCGGAGCACACCGGCTTCGATCTTTGACCTGTCATACTGTTCCCGATTGTTATCTTTTTTTACGATAATGAGCGGAATGGTCTCCACCTTCTCATAGGTTGTAAAACGTTTTCCACACTCATCACACAGGCGGCGTCTGCGAATGGAATTGTTATCATCCGCCGGTCTGGAATCGATCACTCTGGTATTTTCACTGCTGCAATACGGACACTTCATGGCTTTCCTCCCCAAAAGGTTTTCTTACATCAATTATAGAAATTGTGGCAAAAAATGTCAAGGGACGTTTCTTTTGCCACGACCATCGCCCTTTGCCACGAGGAGCGCCCTTTGTCATGCCGGATGCTTTTGATTATACGTTAAAACGGAACAGGATCACATCGCCGTCCTTTACCACATACTCTTTGCCTTCCATGCCAACGATTCCTTTTTCTCTTGCTGCCGCAAGACTTCCGTTGTCAAGCAGGTCCTGATAATTAACAACCTCTGCCTTGATGAAGCCGCGCTCAAAATCCGTATGGATCTTTCCTGCTGCCTGCGGAGCCTTTGTTCCCTTTTTGATCGTCCATGCACGGCACTCGTCCTCGCCTGCTGTGAGGAAGCTGATCAATCCCAGCAGGCTATAGCTTGCAGCCACCAGCTTGTCGAGACCGCTGGAGGTTACACCCAGGTCTGCCAGAAACTCTTCTTTTTCCTCATCGGAAAGCTCTGCCAGCTCCTGCTCGATCTGCGCGCAGATCACGAACACTTCCGCATTTTCTGCCTTTGCCATCTCACGCACCCTGGCTACATGCGGATTAGAGGCTGCATCATCCGCCAGATCATTCTCGTCTACATTTGCTGCATAGATGGTCGGCTTCGCGGTCAGAAGATTATAGGATGCAAACCATGCCTGCTTGTCCTCATCATCCGGAACCTCAAAGGTACGCGCCATCTGGTTGTTCTCCAGATGTGCCTTTACCGCCTCCAAAAGCTCCATTTCCTTCGCCAGTGTCTTGTCCATGCGCGCCTGCTTTGAAACCTTTGCGATCCTTCGCTCCAGAATCTCAAGGTCAGAGAAGATCAGTTCCAGATTAATTGTCTCTATATCACGGGCAGGATCAATGTTGCCGTCTACATGAACGATATTCGCGTCCTCAAAACAACGTACAACGTGAACGATCGCATCCACCTCACGGATATTTGCAAGGAACTGGTTTCCAAGTCCTTCTCCCTTGCTGGCTCCCTTTACTAAGCCTGCAATATCAACAAATTCGATGGTTGCCGGTGTCACCTTCTTTGTGTTGTAAAGCTTTCCAAGCTTCTCGATACGCTCATCAGGCACTGCTACGATACCGACGTTCGGATCAATGGTTGCAAACGGATAGTTTGCAGCAAGCGCTCCTGCCTTTGTCAACGAGTTAAATAATGTACTTTTTCCCACGTTGGGAAGTCCGACGATTCCAAGCTTCATATATCCTCCCTGGGGACGTTTCTTCTGCCACGAGGAGCGCCCTTTGTCCTGCCGCTCCCGATATTTGCACGACCGAATACATCCCGCTTTCTTATTTTTTGTGTTTTCTCATCATAGAAACAACCATGACGTGTAAATGCTACCACATTCATGAAAAAAACTCAACATATGCTATTTACTTTTCTGAAAAATAGTTTATGATAGAAATATCTTTTTTTCTACCTGTTACGTAACTGAAATCTATTGTATATTATCGGATGTTGACAATTTCCCCAAAAGCGCCAAACAAATTTAGTAAGTGCAGGAGGTAAAATGTATGCCTAGAAACTCTCGAAGAAAGAGCGGCACTCTGACATACCATGTTGTCATTAAGGGCGCCGACCGTCAACTCCTTTTCGAGGAAGCAAAGGACTATGAAAAATATTTAGAGATCATCGATTATTACAAGCAGGAATGTCAATTTGAGCTGTTTGCTTACTGCCTGATGTCAAATCATGTTCATCTGCTGATCCGACATTCACCGAAGTTTCCTTTGGAAACCATCTTTCGACGTATCAACACCGCTTATGCAGTGTGGTTCAATATGAAATACAATCGCACAGGTTTCGTTCAGGATGGCCGCTATTTCAGTGAACCGGTTGAAACCGAAAGATATCTGCTGACCGTTGTAAAGTACATTCATTTCAATCCGATGAAAGCCGGGATGGAAACAGCACCGGGCGTTTCGTATCCCTGGAGCAGTTATTCTGATTATCAAAATGAGATCGCCGGCCTGGCCGACACGGCTCTTGTGTTGAACATAACCGGTGGTTTGGAAGAATTTCAAGCGCTTCATGCGACTGATTCGGAAGACAAGTGTATGGATATCGACCAGTTTCGCAAGCGACTTCCCGATGATGTTGCAAAAGACATGATCAGCGAAGTCAGCGCGTGTCATTCTGCTACGGATTTTCAAAAGCTTTCCTTAGTAGCGCGAGACAAAAACATTGTGCTGCTCCACGAAAAAGGTGTCTCGATCAGGCAGTTGAACCGCCTCACCGGGACACCCCGTGGTGTGATTGAACGGATATTAGCAAAACACTATTCCGCGTAAACCTGCGTTCTTTGGTGTTTGCAAGTTATTTTATGCTCCTTGCTGTGCAGTCGCGTGGCAGGGAGCTGCCTGCTTGGCAAAAAGGCGATAGGCGGGACAAAGGGCGCTCCTTGTGACAATGGGCGATGGGCGGGACAAAGGGCGCTCCTCGTGACAATGGGCGATGGGCGGGACAAAAGGAACGTCCCTTCATCGTCATCGTCCCATCGTCACCAATATTTGTTTCTATCCGATTCCTTTAATCGTGCTTTCAAATGCTCCCACTTATTGCTTTTTCCGGACTTGTCCGCAATAAAGAAAAAGGACATGTGCTTCATTTCTCCATTCACCATGAAATAGTTATTTTTATCTCCATCCCCTTTCCATGGATATTCCGATGACCACTTCGATCCATCAAAAAAAATAGGAGCACTCTCATACTTGTCCCAATACATCGCAAAATAGACCGTATAAGCATCATGCTTCGGTAACTTTCCGTTCTGTACATCTGTCAGGTTTCCTACACCAATCAAAGCCATATAGGGATCATCATCCGCCGTCTCCAAAATCTCTTTGGCAAAATCCGTTCCTGACCAATCCTCTTCCTTTTTTTGAATCTTCGAAAGATCGGTTTCCGCTGCATAGGCATCTGTCAATTTTGTCTGCGTAGCTGTAAGTATGTTTTTCGCATTTATGATATTCTGTCTGTCTTTTGCTATATCAAGATAGCCAAGAAGTGCCGGTACCAAAATCGCAGCTAATATGGCAAGGATTACAAGAACAACTATCAATTCAACCAAAGTAAATCCTTTGTTTTTCTTTTGCATACTCACCTAAATCCCCCAACAATTTACCAAGTATTCATCAATTCAATCCACATCTAAACAAACAGGAATTGCGCTCTTTGCATAACAAAGCAGGAATCTCCTATAGTCATTCTATCATAAGCTTTGCGAACATGAAATATTTTTGTTGGACAATATAGAAACCCCGGTCTGGCTACATAATCACCTGACCGGGGCACCTTCTGTTATTATTATTTGCAGGGCACGCCTATGCGAAATCCTTTCGACCCATGACGCTCCCGTGCGTCTATGAACAGCGGGCATGGCAATGGGCGCTCCTCGTGGCATTGGGCGATGGTCGTGGCAGAAGAAACGTCCCTGATGGTGTTGATGGGACGGGACAGAAAAAGCGTCTTTTATGGTGATCGATTAAGAGAATATATACCTGTCAAATCATATTTACCGCCAAATTCATCGTACACATCACTAAAATCACTTTCAGCACAGTTCTTCCATGTATTACCGGTTTCCATATAATATCCTTCGCCCCTCTTGTTATAATACACTACCAATGCTACTGTCCATTTTGCATGCGGATCAGGACTTGCAGGGCTTTCTTTTTCAAATCCAATCACCCCATAGCTAAAGTCCTCGTTCGACAAATCTGATATCTTAACTACATCCTTAGCATAATTGCCTCCATCTGCGGAAATATCAATCGTTTCCCCTCTTGCATAGTATTCTGATGCAACCGTTTGAGCGGCAGTGTAGAGGTTTTTGGCATTTAGGATATCTTGGCTTGATTTTGCACGATCGATATACCCGAGCAGAGCCGGTACGAGAATGGCTGCTAAAATCGCCAGGATGACCAATACGACTATTAATTCTACAAGTGTAAATCCTTTATTGTTTTCTCCCGGATCTTTTCTTATATTACTTCTCATTAATCTTCCTTCTTTTGCATTTATACGATTTACCCAAAAACTGAGGACAGCTGTTGTTTGAGCCGTCCTCGGAATCTGTTTTCGTATGTCGTACTTACATGAATGCTACATGTATATAAATAAAAATATTACTACACCGCTCCTGCATCGAGCGTGGCAAAGGGCGCTCCTCGTGACAATGGGCGATGGTCGTGGCAGAAGAAACGTCCCTGATGGCGTTCCCTTATGGCGTTCCTTACGATCCAGACTTAACTGGATAAATAGTATAATTAGATGTAAGCGGTGCTGTCTCTACCCAAGAGGTTCCATCGAAATAAATTGTCTTTGTTTTTCCACCAGTTGTTTCTGAATATGCAATATATGTAACAGTATATGCAGCATGATCCGTTGCGCTTTTTGCCGTACCAACCGACAGTGCCGTACAATTCGGAACATCAGCTGTATCGATAATGTTCTTCTTATAAGGATCGCTTGATATTGCACTGGGCGATACATTTTTGGCATACATACTTGACATCTCCGCCTGCGCTGCCGTATAACAGCTCTTTGCATTCAACACGATCTGCTGCTGTTTTGCGCGGTCGATATATCCCAGCAATGCGGGAACGAGGATCGCTGCCAGGATTGCCAGAATAACGAGCACGACGATCAGTTCGACCAGCGTAAATCCTTTGTTGTTGTCTTTCTTTTTCCATTGTTTCATCTTCTGAATCATTATCTTTCCTCCTTGTTTATGAAACATAAAATATATTGCAAGTACCGTACAACCTGTGGTGGCGATACTAAACAAACGAAATGATGTGTGACTCTCTCTGGCCTGGAATCCGTTCTGCAGGTCACAGGTACTGCTCCAGCTCTGCCTTATCGTTGGTGTATTTCAGAGCTGCTTCCCGGGTGATGATTCCGGACTGCATCAGTCTGGACAGCTCCGCATTGAGTGTATGCATGCCGTAGGCTGCTCCGGACTGCATCAGAGAACCCAGCTGGTGGCACTTGTTTTCGCGGATCTGGTTGCAGACCGCGTCTGTGCCGATCAGGATCTCCGTAGCCGCGACACGTCCGTTTCCTTTTGCGTTCGGTATCAGACACTGGGTGATGACACCGTTTAATACCCCGGCTAACTGCGTACGGATCTGGTTTTGGATTCCTGCCGGACAGGCATCGATAATTCGGTCTATGGTCTGAGCCGCTCCTGTAGTGTGAAGCGTGGACATGACCAGATGTCCTGTCTCCGCAGCCGTTAATGCGGCTGCGATGGTCTCATAATCACGCATCTCTCCAACCAGAATGATGTCCGGATCTTCTCGGAGCGCGCTCCGAAGTGCTGAGGCAAAATCTTTTACATCGATACCGACCTCACGCTGATGGATGAGTGCCAGCTTCTTATCATATTTATACTCCACCGGATCCTCGATGGTAATGATATGATCCGGGCGGGATTCATTGATGTGGTCGATCATGGCTGCCAGAGTCGTGGATTTTCCGGAGCCGGTGGGACCGGTCACAAGGATCAGTCCTCTTGGCTTTTCCGCCAGTTCATTTAACACCTTCGGCAAACCGAGCATGTCCAAAGAAGGTATGCTGGAATTTAACAGACGGATCGTGGCTGCCAGCTTTTTGTCCTGTTTAAAGACATTTACACGCTGTCTGTTTCCATCGGAAGTACAAACCGAAAAATCCGCATCCACACCACCTGAAAGCTCCTGCTTCTGCCGGTCTGTCAATAGCTCTGAGATCATTTCTTCCGTTTCTTCATCTGAATACTGCTGCGGTGCCCGCTGCAGCTTTCCGTTGATCCTGAACATGAGCGGCATGCCTACGGAGATATGGATATCCGAACACCCCATCGTCCTTGCACTCAGGATCAGTTGATCGATTTTCATTATTACCAACTCCTCTCATTTGTTTATCGGCTCATTTTCTTTTCTTGATAACCCTGCATCCATTTCTTCGCGCAGTATGGTCGCAGTTTTATTCATAATAGGATACGCGCAGCAGCTCCTCCACGGTGGTCACACCTTCCTCCACCAGTGCCAATGCACTCTGCTTGAGCGTGTTCATTCCCTGTTCTTGAATTGCATACTCCTTGATCGCATCTACGGTGGCACGTCCGGTGATCATCTCCCGGACCTTTTTGTCCACCATCAGAATCTCATGGATCGCCACCCGACCCTTGTAGCCGGTATGATTGCAATGTCTGCAGCCCTTAGCCCGCTTCACCTGGGGCAGGCGGACACCTGCGATGGCTGCTTCCTCCTCTGTCATCGGCACAAACTCACCGCACATGGGACAGACCTTTCGCACCAGACGCTGCGCCACGATACCGACCAGAGAACTGGCGATCATGTACGGTTCGATCCCCATGTCCACCAGACGTACGATGGATGAAGCCGCATCGTTCGTGTGCAGTGTGGAGAGCACCAGATGACCGGTGATGGCTGCACGAATGGAGATAGATGCAGTCTCGGTGTCACGAGTCTCACCTACCATGATGATGTCCGGATCCTGCCGGAGCAGTGCTCGCAGTCCGACCTCAAAGGTCAGTCCCGCTACATTATTCACCTGCATCTGATTGAGCTTTGCCACGTTCTTCTCCACCGGATCCTCGATGGTGGAGATGTTCACGCTTCTCTTGGCAAGTTCCTCCAGTATCATGTAGAGCGATGTTGATTTACCGGATCCTGTCGGTCCTGTCATATAAATGATACCATTCGGCGACTGAAGCATCCTGCTGACCAGCTCATAATTTTTCTGTGTCATTCCGAAGGTGTCCATATGATCGATATTTGCCGCTGATGCCAGCAGACGCAGCACCGCTTTTTCTCCGAAAACCGTCGGAATCAGGGACACACGGATATTTAAGTTAACCCCCTCGATATTGATGCGGAAATGCCCGTCCTGAGGGACTCTGCGCTCCGCGATGTCCAGATCACTCAGGATCTTGATGCGGGCGATCAGCGGATTGTGGATGCTTTTTTGCAGCGTCATAAATTCGCTGATGACTCCATCCAGACGCATGCGGACATTGGTCTGATGTTCAAAGGGTTCGATATGGATATCGGAAGCGTTGGAATTGTATGCGCGCAGCAGGATACTGTTGAACAGGTTGATGATCGGTGTATCGTCATCACCCTCCTCAATACTGATCTCTACCGTCTCCGCTGTGGCAGTGCTGTTTGCGGAGGCTTTTTGCGCTGCCAGCCTTGCTGACACTTCCGAATAGTAAAACTGAATGGATTTTTCCAGCGGAGCCTGCTCGCAGAGCACGATCTGAAGCTCCATGCCGACCACCTGTCTGATATCCTCGATCCCGTAGAAGTTCAGCGGATCATTGACCAGCAGCCACAGCACGCCATCGACCACCTTGTAGCCCAGCATGCAGTATTTTTCCGCAAGCATCTGCGGTATCAATTCCACTGCCTTCACGTCAATGGTCACATCCGATATGTTGACAAAGTCGTAATCCAGTCGGCTGGCCAGCGCTTCCAGCATCTGCTTTTCCGTGATGAAGTTCATGGCGATCAGCGCACCGCCGAGGCGGACACCTTTATGCTCCTTCTGGTAAGCGATCGCTTCACCGATCTGCTCATCTGTTACATAACCCAGTTCCTGCAGCACCTCGCCGATCCGAATGTTTTTATGATTCCGTATTTCCATCCCTATTCCTCGCACATGTATAGATTGATGCTCATCGTCAATGTATGTTCTTTCGCTACCTCATAGCTGCCATCATCCTCGAAGGACATACCGTCTTCTGCTCCCCACTGAAAGCTGAGCAGATGCAGCTTCTCATCCGTCTGGGACAGATCATCGATCAGACGCTGAATATCCGCTTTTTCTCCTCCGACGCGCATGTTGACAGCCACCGCATAGATACCTGTGGAAATGTCCTCCGGAAGGATCGTCTCCGGTGAAAGCTCCGCGCTCTGCGTATCATCTGCACCCGTATTTTCCGATTCCATCCCCGTTTCGCTGCTCGCGGCGGCAGCCGTCTCCTGCTGTGCAGCCGCTTCCGCTGCCTTTTTTGAATACTGATACGGCTCTACCTGTGCCTCCGCTGTGGGCATCGCGATATCCAGATCATACGCATACAGGCCGTAATCCAGGATCAGCCCCGTCAGATACCGGTCAACCTGTGCACTGGTCATCATCGGGAAAAAATCTCCCCGCAGATCGGACAGGTCTTCTTTCATATTCTGATTTTCCGCCTCGATGAGCGGTGCCTGGGCGATCTTGACCTCATTGAGCTCACGCAGCGCCCGGGCATCCGCGATCTGCTCATTGACCGCGATAATTCCTTTCACAGCAGGATATACGCCCCAGTAACCGCCTGCTACCAGGATCACGAAAATAGCCAGGAAAACGATCAGTTTTTTATCCCGCTCTGTCATCTGTAACTGCATGCTTCTCCCCCTATCTTCCCGCTGCTTCTGCTAACGTACACGTCACGTGAATATCCCAATTCGTGGTGGTCTCGTTAAATGTATAGCCTGTATAATCAACGGTTTCAAATATATCCTGTTGGTTCAGGTCACTGATAAAACAGTTGATCTTATCTACTGTGTCCGATGAAGCGATCATCTGCACGGTTCCATCCGCCGCATCAAAGGACTGAAACTCCAGCGTCGCATAGTCCTTGGCACACGCTTCGATCCGCGCCATCATATCACTGTCAAAGACCGGATAGGTCTGTATATTGTCGTCCAAAGAGAGGATCGCATCCCGCTGTGCCTTCAGATGTGTATTCTCACGGTTCATCATATCGTACAGCGTCACTCCACTGATGACATCCGGACTGTTGTTGTAGTCATCCAGACGTTTAAATTCCGCCTTACGCATCATATAGGTGATGAAAAGGCCCGTGATCAAAACCAGCATGATACCGAGTACTACAAGGATCACGATGATCTGCACGCCCAGCTGTTTTTGCTGCCCTTTCTTCTTTTTTGCCCCGGCGGTATACTGCTTCAAAAAATCCTGTGTCTTTCCGTTGATCGACAGGCCACTGGCGGAGCGCAGACATTTTTGACCGTCTGTGTCCCCCGAAGCAGTTAATGCCGCGGATTCAAACAGCTGTACCGGTGCCGGGATCCCCATCTGATCAACGGCGTTCTGATACATCGGCAGATTCTCACGATCAATACCTGCGATGACGATACACTCCATCTGCTGTTCGATCTGATGCGCCTGCATAAACTGGATCAGCTGGCTGACAGACTTTGCAACATCAGTCGCGTACTCCTCTGTTTCCTGTTCGTGGAAGCAGCGCGTGCTGTTAAAGTAGTAAAAGCTGCCATCGATCCACAGGATCGTTGTCAGGATACTGCTGTCCGCAATGATGAGCGAAAATGTCTGATACGCCTTTCCGACCGTCATGGCGGTGAAACCGATCAGACTGCTTTCGCCGGAAACAATGCTTTTTAGCTGAACGCCGATCTCCCGGAATATCTCCACGTAATCCTTGATAAAATCCGGCTCAATGCTTTCTGCATACAGCCGCTTCGTTTTCCCTTTGGCAGCCCCCAGCGGAAGGTAGCTGTACAGACAGTTCTCCTTGCGCAGATCCGCAAACTCACGCGCAATGAATTCGTACGTCTTTTTTTCATTCAGTTCCGGCATCTCGATGGTCTTGCCCGTGAACTTGCTGCTGTTGACAACTAAGGTTACATCCTTCGCCGGCAGCTTATGTGCGGCCCAGAACTCCTTCATGAAATCCACAAACAGCTCCGTATCCATGACGATACCATTGATGATACTGCCCTCCGGGGCTTCTGCCTCAAAGCTTTGCTCCACACAGATTTTTCGATTTTTCAGGTTTCCGGTCACAACCTGCATCTGCTGGTTGGCCAGATATACGACTGTGCTCATAACTACTCCACCTTTTTCCTGTGTAAATGATCCGTTTTAATACGAATCCATGATCGTCTGATAAGATCCGTAGATCGGCTGAATGACCGCGATCATAATAAATCCTACGACCACTGCCATGACCACGATCATGGCGGGCTCCAGATAAGATACCAGCTTGCCAAGTGCCATGTCCGAGTCAAATTCCATCTGATTGGCAATGGAGGTCAGCATGTTGTCCAAGGAACCGGTCTCCTCTCCTACCATAATAGACGAAGTGAGCTTTCGTGTAAAGCCATCCACCTTTCCGATGGCCTCGCTCAGATTGCTTCCGTTTCGAACATCCGCGATCACCTGATCAAACTGGCTCTCAATATAGGTATTGCCGATCGTTGTCTTCGCGATCTGCAGACAATTCATGATCGAAATACCCGCCGAATACAGACTTGCGAGTGTGCGGGCAAATCTGGCCGTATAAATGACTCTCCGCAGCTTTCCGATCACCGGCAGATAGAGTTCCGCCTTATCCTTAAAATAATGGATCTTCGGAACGACAAACAGGACGCGCACCAAAAGGTAGATAAACACTGCTGCCAAAATGACAACATACCAGCGCGACTTCACAAAACTGCTCACTGTCAAAAGGACGGTCGTTGCCACCGGGAGCGATTCCATCTGATCAAACAGATCCTGAAACTGCGGAATGACAAATCCCATAATGACCGCCACCACCACAACGATCAGCACACATAGGATCTTCGGATAAGTCATGGAGCTCTTTACCTTCTGGTTGAGACGGTATTCTTTATCGTAATGCTGCGCCAGCTGCCCTGCGACTCTGTCCAGATCTCCGCTGGATTCCGAGCTTTTGATCATATTGATAAATAATGGCGGGAAGAAATCCCCCTGTTCCGAGAGTGCATCCGAAAAGGCTGTTCCCGATCGCACCTGCTTTAAAACGGCAGCATAGACCTCCCTGTCCTTTTCCTTCAGCGACTCGTCCTCCGAGATGATCTTCAGCGCTTTTACCAGAGTAATTCCGGATCCGATCAATTCGCTGATGTTTCTGGCAAACTCCGATAGTGCGTTGGACTTGATCCGCTTCTGATGCTTTGCCTGTTTTACGACTCTGGCTTTGATCAGAAACTGGTTGTTCGCTTTCAGTTTTTCGTGCAGATCCTGTTCATCTCTCGCAGGAAGCACGCCTGTGATCTTTTTTCCATTTTCGTCCTGTGCCTGATATTTAAAATAGGTCACCTGTGGTCCCCCTTTATCTCACGTAAGTTTTTCCTTTCTGTTCGTTTTTCCGGGCGGGCAGCACCGAAAGCTATCCTGCAAGGATTGCGCCGGGCATGGAGAGATACAGCTCCACCAGCCGGGTTCCCAGCCCGCCAAATGCGGACAATGCGACCCCAAGACTCAAAAATGGACCGAAGGCAAAGTGGTCTTTCCGATCCTTTTTCTTTGCTGCCAAGAGATACATCCCATATCCGCCGCCAATGAGCAGTGCGATGAAAAAAGCCGCCACATTGCCCTTCCAGCCGAGCAGCAAGCCCGATGCCGCCATCATTTTTATGTCTCCGCCGCCAAACCCCTGCGGCACAAACAGAACCACCAGAAACATCGGCAGGCTGATGCAGAAAAAACCGATCACCCGCTCCGGGATCGTCGGGCCAGGCATTGTAAAATAAGAAATGATGCCCAGCGCGCCCAGAAGCAGATTCCAGACCGGCGGTATGGTCTGCGTGTTCCAGTCGATCCACGCGATGACTGTCAGGATGACATCGAGTGCCAGCATCGTTAAAAGCTCCGGTCCGATCCCGTAATAAGCCACTGCCGCTATGGCAAAAAATACGCCCAATATTACGATCAGCGTTCCTCTGTGTCTCCCTCTCACGTAAACTGAATCCTTTCTACATTTACACATTTAATATAATACGTTGACGTGTAATCCCCATATCGGTCACTGTGGAGGATCAGCGTCATTTTTAACACATTCTGCGGATATTCCGCTCCGGGGGATTCGAATTTTAACCCCTTTACAATATACCCCATATAAGCTTTTGCGTCAAATCTCCAATCCACAGATTCATACTTGAGCGATGACCCTTCCTGCACTGCATCGTAATGAATGTTTATGTACATGCCCTCGGAAGTGCCATCCGCATAAGTCTGCGGAGATGCAAAGATCGTGATCCTGCTTCCGGTCTTATCGACCAGCGAAATACTGTCAATTTCCGTGCTGATCGCTCCCCCGGATACCACCGGCTCCATGACCGCAGAAGCACCTTCGATCTGACCAACCAGCTTGTTGGAGATCATCGTAGAAACCTGCAGGCCATAAGAATTTCCGCTGGTTGCGTAATAGATACCGATCACATAGCTGATGACTCCGGCCGCCGCCACGAAAAAAATGCCAAGCAGTGCAAAGGTAACGATGAGCTCTGTCAGTGTTACGCCTGAGTTATTCAGTTTTTCGAACTTTTGTCGTACCTTTTCTGCTATCTTTTTCATTGCATCTCAACCTTTTATCATTCTGTATCGTAACATGTTCCTGCCTTTCAGACTCCGGGAGCTTTATTCTCCGGCAGGTGACTCTGACCTGAAATAATAGAAGTCCATGTTCAGACTTTCTTCCTCTGCTCCGTCAAGAACATCCGCCGTGGTCAGCTTGTACAGCTTGGCTGACAATGACAACTGGTCGTGGTCACCCGGCATGGTTGCGTCGGGTTCGAGTGTTAGTGGAAGCGTCTCCTCCGACACCGGACTGCCTGTCACGGTGGTCTTATACACTGCCTGCTGCAGCGATTCCTCTGCCCGTTTTAAGTCCACGGAACGCTCAAACATCCGTGAGGACAGCGCAATGATCCCGCTGAGCATGCCCAGCATGAGAACCAATAGCACAAAGCCCATCAGTACCTCCACCATGGTCATGCCCTGATTATTGTTTTTCAACACTGCAAAACGTTTGTTGTACCGGCGATGTTTTTTCCTGTTCTTCAGTGTGATATTATTCATCTTCCGATCCCTCCGGAATAGTAATCGTGATAGCATTCGGGTAGGTCGTCTCGACCACATAGTACTGCGCATCCCGATCTGTGGCATCTCCACGCACGCACTTGATCGCGGCATGTATAGAGTAGGTCAAGATGATTGGGGTCTTCGGTTCCTCCGACTCTGAAAGCGTGGCCGCTTCTCCAAGCAGAAGGACTTCTTCCGTCACCTGCGATTCTTGCAGGGATTCTGATTCATCCGAGGTCTCCGGGACACTCGGTGTCTCTGTTTCGCCCGACGTTTCTGTTCCGCCCGACGGTTCTTGTGTTTCCTGGTCGCTTGAACCAGAATTATCCGAATCATCAACATCCGGTGTTTTGATATCCTCACTGTCCGAGATGTTCTGCGTATAAGTCAGTGTCACTGTCAGATGATATGGACCAAGATTTCCACCATCATCCAGATTCAAGACAAGCTCTTTGACTCCTACAGGGCTTTCCGGTGTCTCGGCATCTGCCCCTTCCACCCGGATCGGATTTTTGCTTGTCCATTTTTTGCTCTGAATCTGCGTAGATAAATACTTTGACAGGTCAGACGACGGATCGGACAATTCCGTACCCAATGATTCGGAAAAGCTCTGTGCCAACAGCTTGCACTGCTGCCGGCCCGTTTGTCTGGATGTTTGCGCAAACAGTGAGTATGCGATCAAAAGGAGAGACAGACAAAATGCCAGCACCACTGCTCCAACGATCAGAACCATGATCATTGCTACTCCGGAGTTTTCCGATTTTCGCGATTCTCGCCAGTGCTTTGACCACCACTGTATTCGCGTTTTCTTCATGTTGTCCGTCCCCTCCTTTCTCTATTGCTGTAATTCTGATCCCGGATCCTCTGGTGTATACAGCGCCTTTTCCCGCAATATACGGCGCACTATCTTTGATGTATTGTTCAATCGATACCTCTGTGGTGAAATAGTCAGCTGAATAAGGTATTTCTTCAATCATTGTCACATCCGGTAATACGATGACAAAGCTTCCCGTTTGGTCTGCCGTATTCACCGTATATCGAAGTTGTGCATTCATCGAATAGGTTGCAGAACTGATTTCAATATCTTTTCTAATATCCTTGATCTCGATCAGCTGTGTTGCCCTGTTGTCTGAATCCGAACCGTCTGTGAATGGAATACCTATGAGACCGATCCATGTCGCTTCCTGTTTCTGCTCGCAAACCGGCTGTTGTCCGCTGTCATCGGACACAGTGATCGCTCCATTCGTTGATAAATATACATCCCAGGTGCCATCAAAGCTTGTCTCGTTCGTGCTGTCCTTCAAGTGACGCTGAAGATACAAATCATAAACCGGTGCCTGTCCATCAGGCGAATCCGCAGTTCCGGTAATTCCAATGTGATAACCATTGACATTTCTGTCCTCGCTAAAGCGCAGTGACTTTGTAGCGATCGGGGTCTCCCTGTTGGGATCCATCGACTCATTGGTTATCTTTCCATCACACGCGTAACGGATCACATCACCTTCATCCGACTTGCTCAGTTCCGCGAGATCCACATCCTTTAAGTTTAATTTCGGCAACTGCACCCATGCATAGTTGATCGTCTTTTCGTCCGGATCCTGATCGGTCCACTGAGAATCGATCTTTGTCGCGCTGGAAGCCTTTAATGCGATCTTCAGCCATTTTCCTGCATATTCGCCAGGATAGTGCTCAAGCTCGGTCAGTTTGACCACAACACTGCTTTCCTCTGAAACCTTGCCCAGATTCAGCGGTTTTTCCTTTGTATACAGAACTTTTCGGGCATTCTTCTCCCATTCCTGTACTTCAACCTGATTCTTGTCATCCTGGGTATCCGGTGCGCTGTCACATACTGCAACCGCCATTCGGATCTTGGCATCTGCTACACTCGCATATTCATCCTCGCCCGGTTCATACCGGAATGAAAGACCCTTCTGATACGTTTCCATATCCACCGGATCCGTTGTAACGGTTGATCCGTTTGCTGCAAGCGATACTTTCAGCTTTGTGGTATCAGGCACTGCCAGGCGCTTAGGTATCTTGATTTCAATGGATACGCCCTCTTCACCGTCTGTATAATTTTCTGCCTGTTTTCTTGCGATCGCTTTGACTGATATCTGTACCACATCATTGGTATTGAAATCAGACAGATTGATCTGTGTCTTACATTTATTTCCTGATCTGGTATAGTACTTACCGACATCGGTCACTACACCGGATGCTTCTAAGGCATCCGCATCCAGACCGATCACATCACCGTCTGCACCTACATCAGATACATAGTAATAATGTGTGTTTGAACCCTGTGTCTGATCTGCTGACTCAATGACAGACGCGGTGATCAGATATCCACCCAGATCCTCCTTCTGCTTTTTGTCGGTGATTGCACCCCAAGCCACTTCATAGACCAGATCATCAGTGATGAACTGACCGTTTTCTTTCAGAAGAGATACGGTAGGCTTGGAAATCGTGTTCAGCCGCAGTTTTTGGAAAACGACAGTGTCCGTGTAGCGCGGCAGCATGCAGCTGGCACCGGATGGATCTGTAACAGGTTTTACCAGCGTCCCACCACTCTTGTAGAATTCTATCGTACTGAGATTTCCGAGCCTCATGACACGTGCTGTCATCTTCGGATAATTCTTCCACGTCTGGTCCGTGTCGGTAAAGCTGCACCGGTAATCCCAGACATTGTACGTGGTTGGCTTTCCGCCCTTCGTTGTCATATTCTCCACAAGTTTCTGCTGTGTCGGATCATTGACTGTTTGGGACGCTAGAATAACTTCTTTTCCATCCTGCGTCGTTCCGATCAAATCCACCCGGTATTCTGCCGTTCTGTAGCTCTCGTAGTACACATTCATCAAGCCGCAGAAATTACTTCCGTCTGATATCTGTTGGTCAGAAAGACCCGCCTGTGACATTTTTTTCATGTAAGAGTCCCATGTCCGGAACAGTCCTTCGGGAGGATTGGTCAGCTTATTCTTGTCGAAATACCGCCCTACATTATTATCCCAGCACGCAGTATCCTGATAATACGTATCCCAACTGAACTCATATACGGTATGTTCCTGATCATCCGTTGTAATAGCAGGATCATTGACGATCGGCGCAGACTGGATTTCCTGCACGTACTGTCTGTTATTGCTGGCTGTTATATTCGTCTTGTAATAATTATTTATATCAGCATCACCATTACTTTTTGTATTCCCTCTGGACCAATAGGACTCCTGGAAATCCATAGAATTGACTACAATTTCGTTATCAGTTTCAGCTTCCATGTTACTGTAGATCCGGTAAGCAATATCATAATTATAGTATTCTCTGTATGGATCGTTCTGCTCTGCTGCAGCTGTCTGTGACATTTCGATCACGGAGCTGTAGATTACATCGTAGGTCCCATCATCCTGCTTTTGAAGCAGATAACCACTCTTCAAATCCTGTTTTTCTTCATCCCAGACACAATTGGAGACAGGATTATCAGCATCTTTTGCTATGTACTCTTTGTCATAAATGCCCGCCAGAACCGCACGATTCTCCTCCACGGTTCCGTTTAATTTGATCCTTTCTGCCACAGGATGACCATAATGTATGAGATCAAACTGCGAATGATATGGGTACGCACGCACAGTGATCTTATCTTTACAATCTGATGAAAACCAATCGTCCGGCAGGTTTTTGAGTGTGGAAGTGAGTTTCAATGTTCCACCACCACTATAGCTGTTTGCCGCATGAGTGATCTCGGAATCATACCCGACCGTAGCGCCTACCTGGGGATCATACGCAGAAATATCGGTCTTCAGATATGTATCCTGACTATTGAGTGTAAACTGGATCCGATAGTCCATACTACCCGCTTCCGTGCCAAAAAATCCCTGAAATGTGGTTTTGCAATACGCGGAATTTTTTTCCAGATCACTATTTCCGTGCCCTTCTCCGCGCTGATAATGCACCTCCGATGTTGTATAGGCATCTTTTAATAATTCATTCGGAGCCGCATAATACCGGAAGTCTGCCGGGCCACTGGGTGAACCTGTCATCTTCTGCGGGTTGCTGTACTTTCCTTCTTCGGCAACATTCCAAGTGTAATCTGTGCCGCTACTGACATTGCTAGGTTTATAATACAGTTTGATTGTAATGTCTGTACAATTCTTTTTCACGTACTCTTCATAGTTATCAAGAACAAATGTCGTCCGATTTCCTGCCACAACCTCCATATGTACCTCCGGCTTCGGCAGTACCTGTTTTTCTATGACACGCTCAACAGTTGTCCACTCTGAATCATACTTGTCAAAATTGCTGTCATAATCAGACGCAGTATCATCGTCATGATCAAAATGATACGCATTGATCGCGCGAAGGTGAACTACCAGCCGATAACCGCTCGTTTTCCAGTTGTCTTCAAGCGGTATGTTGTAATTCATCTGCAGGCTTCCAACCATTTCTTTGTCTGATGAAAATACAGTGGTTCCATTTCCGTCTATAATACTATAATACAATTCGTATGCATATGCATCGCGGGATTTGTTCCAGGTTAAACGCACTGCAGCATTTCCTTCCGTCAAAGTTAGCTTAGACGGCACATCCAGCTTTCTTTGGACGGTACATAAATCTTCGGTCAGCTCCACATATTTCGGATCCAGTTCCAAATACGTATCGATCCGGCTTCCGCTGTCTTTGCCATCTGTCAGTGATGTTGTGTAATCTGAAGTATCACTATAATAGGTGGCATCCACCGGATTGTTTGTCATGTAGAATCCTGTGTTGTAATCATACGGCAGATACACGTATTTTTTACCATCACGCTCAGTCAGCTTCAGATGCGTATTCTTTATCGAGTTATCTTCTTGCCGATCATAGTACGAAACGGTTGCAGTCGTATCATTCTTCGTACCACGATATATACACATAGCTTCTGTCCCGGTTGCACTCTCCTCAACAGGAATATAACTGATACCACGCAAATATGCATTGGCATTAGAAGTATCAAATTTCAGTCTGACCTGTACCGGCCTTTTGTCGGTATTGGATGGTTTCTGAAGTACAACCTTCGCATCCGGCACCACATCATAATATCCTTGGGCTGACTTCGTTTCTGTTGTGTCCCATGTTCCATCACTATATACATAAGTAGCCGTAACGGAATAAGTATTTGTTGTTGAATCACTGTATGCCTTATCACTTCCATTCCAGAAATATACGACCATGCTATCCAATCCCTGACTGTCAGAGGCATAATCCAGACTGATATTTAATTGTCCATTCTTGCCGACAACGATCTTATTCGATTTATCCGGCTCAGAAAATAAAAAGGACGGATCATTTAATTGCGAATTGTAGCTTAATCCGTTATAGCTAAATTTGGCGTTCGACCCTTCAGTGAAACTGAAGTACACGCCATAGTCCTCATGACTGAACGTTGTCTGAGATTTCTGATCCAGATAGAACATATTTGCATTCCAATCTTTGCCACTGCCAAATGGTGTAAACTCATTCGTTGTGGTAACACCACTGTTATCCAGACAATTTTTAAATCTCCGATCCCCACTATTTCCGATGAAGCCATTTGCGCTCTTGTTCGTATTATAATTCCGGCACAATTCCATAATTACCCGACTCTGTCCTTCTTTACGACCATAGAAAACGCCTGTATTTGAATCCGGTTCTGTTTTTCCAATCTTTTCAATGATTCCGGTATTTACGCAATCATATAAATGATTGACAACCTTACCATCAATTCCATAATTTTCGGGGACTACATTTTCCTCACCGCCAACAAAGCCGCCTATCTTTTCTCCTTTTCCCGAAACATTTCCATGGTTTGCACAGTGACGAAAATCAAGACCTGCTGCAAAGGCATAATGAATCGCAACAAAACCTCCGCTGTTACGGCTTTGTCCATATACATTTCCCCAGTTTTTACACTCATAGAAATCTGCTCCGTTACTTTCGAGCATGCCAACCAAACCACCGGCAGACCTGTAAGAGTTGATATCCCCGTAGTTCTCACATTTATAAAATCTGGTTTTCATTTTGTACTGCTGTCCTAATACACCAATAAGCCCTGCAACATAAGTATTTGCCTTATAACTACACGTCACCGGCGCATAATTTTTCACATAGGACATATCCTCGGCAGACACCGATTTTCCAATGATTCCGCCTGGACCACGGTCATTTCCGCAGCAGCGCTGTTCTACACTCCACTTTTTACCGGTGGTCAGATAATGCTCTGTCTTTCTATCCTTATCCAGATATCCGGACACAACACCATACTTTTCATTATAACCTGCAATACCACCCGTCTCACCTGCAAACCCGATGATCTTTACGGTATCCATTGAATTATCGGCATTATCACAGGCCAAGATACTGCCATAGTTATCTCCAACAATTCCTCCCAGATAGGAATATGACTTTGTATCTGTCGTATTTACAGAATCAGCTGTCTTGTTTACGTAATCTCCGGCCGTGATATAAGTGATCTCTGAAACATCCGAAATCGTTCCGCCACTCTCGGAAGAACGCACACCGATACAGCAGTCCTGTACGAGAGAACCGTATCCGTTGACGCCCACGATACCGCCTACTCGCACCGGTGCACCGGAGGATCCCTCCGCATTGATCACACCATCGAAGGAACAGTTTTTGATAATTGCTGCATATTCCTTAGTGTCTTTATCTTTCTGCACATCTGCAAGCTGTTCCTGACTCTCGTAACCTGATACTCCCGCGATTCCGCCGTATCCTGTCATCGAAGAGCCCAGTTCTCCCTGAATTTTTGCATCGACAGCTACATTTTCTATGGTTCCCGTATTGCTTCCTGCCACCCCGCCCAGGCTGGCAAGTGTCGCGTTCTCCATCGAAAGATTCGGACTCACAACTGAAGGTTTTCCTTTTGTTCCCTTGATCGTACCTGCGTTAGTTCCCGCAATACCTCCTGCATTGGAATAATTGCTCCGTACGATTGCTCTACAGTCTTCAATCTCATTGATATCCAAAATATCCAAAAGCTGAAGAATTCCAAAATAATCCCATTTTTCCAAAAGACTGCTCTTACTTAGATAAATAGCACCTCCTGCCAGGTTTTCTCCGACTATCACTCCAATTCTTGTATTTTCAACAGCGGTTTCATTTGTGACAGTGACATGTTTCATGGTATTAGTTCCGATCACACCGGAATTTTGTGCCGCTATACCCCCGACAACCTTTGTTGAACGGAATACCAAATCTGATTTTCCCTCATGAGGTTTCACCGTGCAATTAATGATCGTTCCCTTATTCGCGCCCAAACAGGTATTTACTGCCGTAATTCCGCCGCACAAGCCTTCGGGGGCACTGACGGTCTGATAATTTTTACACATTGAGATCAGACCTCGGTTTGAAGATGTGATTCCTCCGGCATTTCCCTCATCTGAAGCTGTTACGACACCATCATTGACACATAGCCAGATGATATTATCTGATTGATTTTCTCCGATGATGCCTCCGGCATTTCCGTTGGTTGCAGTCACTGATGCCTGATTCGTAAAGAAATTGATCTTATCTGTCTTATTCTGACTCCTATTCAAGCCGATCAAACCACCGACCGTCTGATAGCCTTGAACCTTTCCGTCTAGTACAAGATAATTCTTCTCGTCCGGAATGATTTCAAGTGCATATTCTCTCTTTTCATTTTTCACATTGCCTTCATTGACCCCGACAACCAATCCCACATATCTGCCGCTGGATTTCACAGACACACCCGTTATATCCTTCTTCAGGGGAATCTGCCCGGAATATCCGTTAAATGCAGCATAAAGTCCAGATACACCGTCCCCATTTTGCTCTGATTCGTCGTGTATGCCCTCTACCAACAACTTGGATCTATCCAGCGTGATATCGGAAATCGTTCCAAAGTTTTCCGCCGTGATACCGCCGACCACATTGCGTCCGCTGACCGTCTTGTTTTTGAATGTACAATTCGTGATTGTGCTCTTATTCAGACCGCACAGACCACCCACATAGTCCTGCATGCTGTTTCCGAAGCTGGACAACTGGCAATTTTGGATCAAGCCTTCATTGACCTCACAGAGACCGCCCGTATAAGTGCCTGCTGTTTGCACGGTACCGGTCGATGCATTCCGACAGTTGTCCAATATTGTATTTTTGCCAACCTCACCAATCATACCACCGGCATAAGAATACATGTATGTTTTATCAGCGCCAACATAATCCGTCTTTCTGGGTGTACCATCAGACAGCTTCTGTTCACCATCATATTCGATCGCATTTGTCGCAACGATCGCCGTAGCATTTTCCACGTTTTCGATAGTCAGTTTTGTATTCTCATCATTGTAGCCCAGAACACCGCCCACATAGATCTCACCGGAAATCGAGCCAAAATTGTTCATAGTGCTGCTTCCCTTCTCTCCGGAAATACATACCAAAACAGACTCGTCAGACTTCTCCTTAAGCGTTGAACCCAATTTCATATTCTTAAACAAGCTATCCACGATCGCTTTCTTATCAGCCAGCTTTTTCCGGGCATCAGAAACAGACGCATCTGCATCGGATGATTCAAATGCTTCTACCAGTCTTCGTTGTACAATATAGACTGCACCTCGGTGCCGTTCTCCCTCAGATGCTTGCTGGACCAGTTCTGTGTCGTTATCATTATCAAACAACAGGTTATATCCTATAAATCCGCCGACGAATTCCCTGCCTTTTAATATGCCAAGGTCATTATCTGTCAAAAATGCCCCTTGGATCGTAGTTATATCCTTATTGTCCGCCATATTAATGATATTGCCGCCGATCACGCCGCCAACAAAATAGCTTCCCCCCACCTGAGTCGGATTTGAGTGGATATTACGCGCCGTTTCCGATTCTGAACGATCCATCAGCAGGTCTACCGATACGTTTAACCCTGCATATCCGCCAACAAAGCAGCTGCCCTCATCACCTAACACATATCCTCTGCCGACCTCATAATCTTCTACGATGGAATTTACATCATTGTACCCGACGATTCCGCCTACATAATGATGCCCTTTCACATAGCAGGCAGTAGATAATCCCGTTCCCTTTTTATCCAGTGTACTGTCCGTATAATCAATACTGATCCTTCTTTCAGAATTTCCGATAATACCATTATTATATCCCGCTATTCCGCCTGCATAATTTCCGGAATAGAGTCCCTTTGCATCATTTGAGGAATCACGCGGCGTAAAACATGCTTCGGCATCCGCTTCATTCACTTCACTATTGCAGCGATAAATAAAACCGGCATTGTACCCCGTGATACCGCCGGAATACTCATGTACAGCTATTGCCACTCCTTTATTGACCCAGTTATCAATCTTGACATCCAGTGCTCTTTTTGCATCCGGAATCAAAATGCCTTTCAGATTCTCGGGATCCTTCCCTCCGTCTACGCTGACATCGTTATTCTCAGAATCCTTATCACCGGCAGTCGCATTACAGCCTGTGATGCCGCCTGCATACTCATATGCTACCACATGATTCTGATTTTCACCCGGCTTCGATGTGTCAGAACCCACAATACCACTGGCAGGTCCGATATTAAACCCAACAATTCCTCCTACATATCGGTAGCCAAACAGACATCCGACTTTTCCCTTCTCCGGCTCTGTAGAACATTTATTGATCTGTCCGAAATAATTGTAGCCTGCAATGCCACCGACATAGGTACCCTTAAGTTTTTGCTTCAGGTTCGACTCATCTGACAACTCTGATGTGATGTTTGCTAATTCTTCCACCTCATAAAGCGGCGCACTGGTACAGTTCACTATGGTAACACGAGAAGTATCATCTGGGCTGCAGTTGTAGCTGTATCCCACTATGCCTCCGATGTAGCGTGACTCCTCCGGATCAAAAGACGCATTCTCTGCCTGCTGAACAGGTTCCACTGAGAAAACCCTTGCTTCACCAGATGTGTAAACCTCCATTAAATCTGTAAAACTGCACCCCAAAACAGAACCATAGTTTGTACAGTCTGAGATCTTCACAGAAAACTTCACAGTCGGTTCACCAGAAGAATTAAACAGACTTTTTGCCGGCTCGGATAACTCTGTTAGTTCTGACCAAACAAGGCCACTGCCCGACACATGAAATACGCTAAAATCATTCCGTACCATACCCACAATGCCACCAACAGCCCGTACACCTTCGACCCGGGCACGGTTTGTCAATCCGGAGATCACAAGGTCGTTTGTCGTAGGCATCTGAAATCCCATAATTCCTCCGACATGCTGGTTTCCTGCGATCAGACTGGTTCCGTCCGTATTCATCGTCTCCAGGTTTTCCGTTTTTCCGGCATTGATCCCGCAAAAACTGCCCACAAACTGATTTCCTGACACCGTGATCCGGTCCAGCTTCAGATCCTTGATCGTACCGTAATTCACATTGACCAGACCGGAAGGCCGGATCGTATCCAACTCTCCGGCATTTCTCTTTCCCGGGTCATCCGAATTGTAAATGCCATAGAGTGCATTTGACACTTCCGTAACGGATATACCTGTGATTTCCTTCGTATCACCAAATACAGACTTTTCTCCGACCAGTGTATCCCGCGCTCTGATCCGTGAAACAGAGGGAAAGTCACAGTTGAGTCTGGTGACGCTATCGATTGTTTTTCCTGTTTCATCTAGCAGCTTTCCGTTCAGAGAAAATAGCTGTATATTTCCTGCTGCGCTGTAGGTATCATAGAGCTGCTTACCCTTTTGAAAGCTCTGCCAGTCAATATCAGATTTCACTATAAAGGTGACACCTGCGATCTCGTCAGCTGTCAGAGCGTGTCCCGGTTCCTCCCCATAAGGAAGATCTTCGATATAACGCATATTGTACAGGTGACGCGCGTTTTTAATCGAATAGGTGAGCCTTGTTTTACCAGCCTCCGGGCTCGTATCCTCGCCTGCAAAGGTCGCATGCTTTGCCATCTGATTCAAAAACGGATTCCGATTACCATAGTTGCGCATGGTCTCTGACTTTGCAAAATCCGCTCCGTCCGCCGTCACAGAGGCAAAGAGATTGTCTGCCTTCACCCCAAAGCGGAAATAGCTGTAGGTCTTTGAAAACTTCGTGGACACCGCCTTGTCGGAAGAACGGATGTCATTTAATTCGCGTTCGTACAGATCCGTTGTTGCCTGAATGTCTGCCGCATCCAAAACCACGTGGATCGTATAATCCGGCTCCACCCACGCAAGTACCGGAAATTCGCCCAGACTGATCCCGCTTCCGGTAACATCGTACCGGCTGACCGGGCAGCTGATAGCCTCCGCGTTTGCCTGATTTTTCAGCTTTGTTCCATCCAGTGTGATGGTGAGCAGCTTATCATTATCATCCGCAGAACCATGAATGTTCATCGTATATGTTAAGCGTGAGGTCAGAATGTCCCTGTCTTTTGCACCCAGTCTGCACGCCAGATAAAAATCGTCTTTATTATACAGTCTGACACTGGAAATAGAGGGTTCAAGAATCTCGCTTTTTGTGGCCGTATACAGCGTATCCACACCGTAATAGCCAACCATGCGGTCCTTCCGGTAAGCTTCTGTTCGGTCAGTAATGTCTGAAACACTGTTTTCCTCCGTACTGCCATCCGGATCTCCCGGTATTCCCGTGTAAATGAATTTGTCATTCTTATCACTGTACAAGACAGCAAGAACCTGTCCATCATCCGGTGTGAGTTCCACGCAAATAGCGGCACCGTTCCCGCTGCCGTCAGCTTTTCTGTCTCCGTTTAATATTGATGTATCATACACATAAGCGCCCAGGATCTCGAACACCCAGTAAGCATCCGGATCACTCGCCTTTAAACCTGCCGGATCTGCCAGATAAGACGCATAGTCCCCTGTCTGTGCCCGAAGGGATACGATCTCACCCTGATAAAGCTTTGTATCCTCACCTTTATCCCCACTCTCCGGATACAGGCTGCCCAGATCACCATAACTATTCCCTTCGGCATTTTTGAGTGCAGTAATATGATCTGTCAGATTCAGTCCGACAGCTGTATAATGCCTTCCGGTCTTATCATCATAAACACCGCCGGACAGAGAATCCTGCAGCTCCTTCAATCTGCCATCCGCATCATATTCCGTCAGCTGGTTCTGCGCTGCAACAAACAGTGTACGAGCATACTCGTTCTGCCGGTTAAAATCGGCCCAGTCCTGCCATGCCAGAAGTCCGCCGATCGACAAGGTCAGCACAATAGCTAGCACCAGCATTGTCACAACCATCTCTATAATCGTAAAGCCTTTATTCTGATTGTTTTTTATTACTTTTCTTTTGTACATGCCGGCCCTCTTTTCATAAAGTCCTACTTTTTAGTATAGCACCCCCTGTCAATCCCCTTCAACTAAAAACCACCCACATCTTCAAGGTAAAATGTGGATGGTTATGTTCGGTAAACCGTGACAAAGGGCGCTCCTCGTGGCAATGGGCGCTGGTCGTGGCAAAAGAAACGTCCCTAGTGCTTATGTTTGCATTTGTCGACGTCGATCTGGACGAGAACGACATCAGGTCCGATCTGGCAGATGCACTTCCAGGGAATGAAAAGCTCAAACTCCCGGCCAAACAGCCCGAAGCACTTACCCGGCCCCGGTACGATCAAAGCCTCGATCTGACCGCATTTCGGATCAAAATCCAGATCCATTACACACCCCAAAGATCTGCCGTCCGTAATGTTCACAACCTCTTTGTCCTCCAACTCACATAAACGCATGCTTCACCCACCGACAGATATCCTCATGATCATTATATGCCGTCATGCCGGATCGGTGTTTCGGAAGGTTACGTATGTTTCTGTTTCTGATCAGGATCATTTTCCAGCTGCGCAGTACTGTCCGAAATGTCACGGATGGAAACGAGCATATGGTTTACAAAAGGCTCCGCATCTGAGATCGTGCATTTTTCCTGAAACCGTCTGGTCTGTCCCCTTACTACCGCATCATATTCAATATAAAAATCCTTCTGCTGCTTCAATACTTCTGTCAGGGTCGTCAGATTCATATGCTCCATGAAACGCGCCCTGTCATACTCTGCCACATAGGTACTTGCAAAGCATACCAGCCCCCGGTTGTACTCCTGACCTTCTGCCCAGTAATCCATATCCGCTCCGGCATCCAGCTGGTAGGGTACTTCTTTTCTTGTCTCCAGATCAACGTCAAGCAGATAGACATAATCCTCCGTCACATTTCGCATCAGCACATTGATCTGATTGCGTGCCAACTCCTTCGAACGCAGCTGTGCACTTTTTCTGTAGGAAATGATCAGAAACACAATAAAACACAAAAAGATCAGCAGGGTCATGATCAGGGTTCGTACCGCATCCTTATTCGCTGCCTGTACAACTAAACGCGCTGCCTCCGGCGGGAAGATCTGTACCAGAGACCAGTCTGTTCCACGGATAGGTTCCACACACCCAACCGATTCATCCGTCAAACCATGAAACGTAAAGCGACAGGATGTCTGTGCTTTTACTGCCGAAAGCATGTCGGCTCTGCCATCTGCATTCTCCGGCTCATCCATCAGCTGCAGACTGCAGCTGCCTTCATCTAAAACCGACAGATACGCGCCCAGATCCGTTCCGTCCTGTCTCAAAATGTGGGTATCAGCCGGATAATCATAGGGCTCTGCCGCCAGGATATCAGAAACGGTCTGTGCACTCAGGAAGCCTACCAGCACGCCGCTTATGGAATCCTTGTCGTAAACCGGCGAGTAAAATCCGATCAGCTTCTCACCGTTGATCCGGGACTTCAGCACCTCGCACATTCCCGAGCTTCCATCCATACCTCGCAGGAAGTATTCACGATCTCCCACATCCGTGGTCTGCCCGTCGCTGGTGTGGTCCGTTCCGTCGGGCGTAAGAAAACGCATCCAGTCAAATCCGCTTCTTTCTTCCACCTTTGCCAGCATTTCCTCATCTACTCCGGTGGCTGACTGCCCGTACAGATACGCCATCGTTTCGATCGTATCCAGCTTATCCCCAAATACGTCTGCCACATGTGTGGCCGTTGTCACCGACAATTCATCAATATATCTTTCCACATATTCCATGGTCCGTTTTCCATTTCTGGAAATGGATCCGATCAGCGTCAGCATGATCCCGGATAGCAAAAGTCCTACCGCGATCGTATATTGTATGATTGTTTTTGTTGATCTTTTCATAGTGCAAACCCAACTGTCATGTAATGTGACATTCCTTATTATTGTGATATTTTGCTTTATTTTTTCATGTACAACAGTCCAAAGGTTCCCGGTCCGCAGTTCGTCAGTATTGACGGAGAGGCCTCCTGAAAAACGATCTTTTGAAAATCAATTTTCTGTCGCACCTGCTTCTCTATATCCTGCAATTCGCTGCTGCTAAGCCCTGCGTAAGTGATGAACAGCAGGCCGTGGTCGATGTCATGCTTGTAAAAAAACACCCTCGAAATATACCGTTCCCAGGTGTGCGCGCGCGTTCCCAGATAGATGGCACCGACACTGATCCTGCTGCGGCGCAGTACGATGAGCGGATGCAGCATCAGCGCCCTGCATAGCGTGTAAAGCTTCTCCGAGACGCGTCCCGATCGTGCCATATACTCCATGGTGTCTACAAGAAAGCTCGTACACACCTTCGACATATCTTTCTTTAACGCTTCCACCATCGCCTCCGGCATCATCTCAGCCTCCGCATATTCTGCTGCCCGAAGAACCAGTAAGCCCATTCCGCTGGACAGATGACCGGAATCGATCACGATCACGTTGTCAAAATTATTCGCCGCTTCCAGTGCATGCTCGTAGCCATCGCTGACATACCTCGCCATTGAAATATGTATGACATACTGTGCCTTTGTGAGCTGTTCCGCAAAATATTCCTCATAATCGATCACTGAAGGCGACTGTGAACGGATCTCACTGTTTTCGGTTCGCAAATAAGCGAGCACACTATCCGAGTCAGCCTCAATTCCGTCCAGAAATACACCGCCCCGGGTGCGGACACGATACGGCATGACCGCAATCTGCTTACTTTGGAGCATCTGCTGTGGCAGATCACATGCACTGTCCGTAGAGATCATGACCGGCCTGCGCTTGTAATGCCTGGTAACCTCATTATCAAGTACTCCCCCTGCTTCTCCATCTCCGGTCACACGCACCAATTCACCGGGAAGATGCCGCAGCAGTTCCATTTCCAGCTGAAGTCCCTTCACCGGCTTTAACAGATAGCCGTCAAAGCCCTCCCTCAGATACATTTCCTGATTTTCACTGCCTGCATTCGCAGTAAGCGCTACAACCGGCACGTTCTGATTCAGACCTCCCGTTTGTGCACGCAGTTCATGCAGACAGGTAATACCATCCATATTGGGCATCAGATGATCCATGAGGATCACATCATAACGCTTCGCAAATGTCATTTCCAGACACTGTTCGCCACTCGTTACCGTGTCAACCTGTACTTTTGTATCGCGCAGCAGTTTTTCTGCAACCATCAGGTTTGTCTCATTATCATCCACAATGAGCACATGCGCATCCGGTGCTTCAAAGGTCTGCCGGTAATGCCTGCTGCGATTCATCGCGTGACGTGCCTCCAGATTCAATTCACCGATGGGAGCATCTTCCACCACCCTTTGCGGAATCCGGACGATAAACGTGGATCCCTTTCGGTAAACACTGTTGACTGAGATCTCTCCACCCATCAGGTCAACAAGCTGCTTGACGATAGAAAGTCCAAGCCCCGTACCTTCGATGTAACGGTTCTGTTCCTCGTCCACACGCTTAAATGCCTGAAACAGATACGGAATGCTTTCCTTTTTGATACCCTGACCGGTATCTGTCACAGTATAGACAACCTCCACGGTTCCTTCCGCATTTCTGCCCCTCTGGATCGCCAGCGTAACAGAGCCCTCCTGCGTATATTTTACCGCATTATTAAGCATGTTGATCAGGATCTGCTTGATCCGCACCTCG
The DNA here is from genome assembly GCA_028727105.1 of bacterium. Lineage (GTDB taxonomy): Bacteria > Bacillota > Clostridia > Lachnospirales > Lachnospiraceae > W0P33-017. The sequence goes on along the minus strand of JAQYOU010000102.1, from coordinate 4,550 downwards.
TCACCGTAAAGCTGTGCAGGCAGCGACTGATCCACGTCCACATGGAATTCCAGTCCCTTTTCCTTCGCCCGGATCCAGATCATACCTACCAGATCCGAAAGCATTGAACCAAGATCATAAGCAGTCGGAACGATCTCCATCTTGCCGGACTCTATCTTGGACATATCCAAAACATCGTTGATCAGCGCCAGAAGCAGTTCGCTGGCACTCTGGATGCTTGCCGCATCAGCTGCCACTTCCTCTGACACATTCTCCCGCTGGATCATCTCATTGAGACCGATGATCGTATTGATCGGCGTGCGGATCTCATGGCTCATGCTGGAAAAAAAACGATTCTGCGTCCGGTTTAGCTCCTCGATCTCCTCCTTCTGTTTCTTCGTCAGCTCGTTTTCAGCTTTGAAGATCGCATTCTGAAACGTGATCATACCACAGATCACCGCTGCCACGATCACCATACTGACAAACGAATCCGAGTAAGACATTGCCACTGTATGCGGGATGATGTACTCCGAATGATAAAATGCGATATAATAACAGGCCGCATCCACCACTACTCCGCATAATAGAAGAATGATCTTGATCTTTTTCTCAATTAAAAGGCAGACATATACAATCCCAAGCAAAAACCACAGGGGCGCACCACCGTAAATACCTCCGGTCGTAAAAAAATTAAAGGGCATCACAACGAACAAAATAAGTACACCCGTAAAGACCGCACCAAACTGTATTCTGCGAAAGCGGATGGACTCGAATGTGATCAGTGCCAATACGACAAATGCACCGCACAGTGACAGCGTGTTCGTTGCATCCTCACCGCTGATCAAACCGCTAATGATACCTATCAAAAGCGCGATCAGACCGCCTGACATGATCACGCGAAACAACCGCTCCTGTAAGGACAGGGACGGGGGATTGAAGCGATGCAAAAATTGTTTGAATTTTTCACTCATAACGCCTCACCGCCCTTCTCTTGATCCGTTCTCTTTTGTTCATCCGGCTTTGTCCGGGCTTTCAGCTGCCCGATCAATACCTGTACCTTATGTTCGGCAGCATCCATCTCAAATTCTTCAATATCTGTGCAGATATCTGCCAGCGCTCCGGACACATCCTGACCGTCACAGGTCGCCCCCTTCAGCTTTTCGATGATGTCCTCGGCCCGTTCCGCCTCAAATGTTTTCAGGCATTCAACCAATGCGGAAAGCTTTTCGCACAACTCCTCACAGGAAATGGATACTGCATCTTTCTGCTCCCGGCTGCATGGTTCATCCACCGGTGTATCCGGCTGCAACACCGCTTTTAACAGATCAGCAAGCTGTCCGTATGCTTGCAGCAGTTCCTCATGATGCTGATTCAGATAGACGGTGTCCGCATCTTTCGCCGCGTCCTCGGCAGCCTTTGCCATAGCTGAAAAAGCGTCGGCACCGATCATTTTTGCCGTACTTTTTAATGCATGCACACTGATCCGGTAATTTCCCCAATCTTTATCTATAAAAAATCCGGAAAGCTTAGCATGATTTTTTTTGTGATCTTCTCCGAATTTCTCCACCAGCTGCCTGTAAAAATCCTCATCGCTGCGGCTGTACTGCAAGCCTGAGGACGTATTGATACCTGCTTTCTTCAGTGCTCCCAACCAGTCAGAAGCAGCGCCTCCGTCGGGCATGCTCAATTCCATGTCCGGAACCGCTTGGGGCTCTGAGACATTATTTTTCTGATCGCCGCACGTATTCACACCCTGTCGCTTGAGCTGAAGCGGCGACACATACGCCAGTTTTGTCTGCGGCAATACCTTACGAAGCACGCGCTCCAGCTCCACTGTTTCGATGGGCTTGGAAAGGAACTCATCAAAGCCTTCTCTGTAAAACATCTCCCGCGCACCGCTGACCGCGTTCGCTGTAAATGCGATTGCAGTGATGTCCCGTTTTGTATCACTCATCAGTTTTCTGATATGGTGTAAGGTCTCTACACCATCCATCTTCGGCATCATGTGATCCAAAAACAGCAGGTCGAAATCCTCCCGTTCACAGATTTCGATCGCTTCACTGCCGCTCTCTGCGATCTCTACCTCCATCCGGTAATCACTCAAAATTCCCTGTGCCACCATCAGGTTCATCGGTTCGTCATCCACGACCAGCGCACGTACACCCTGACAGATCATTCGCATATTTTGCCACATCCGCGATTGTACATGATTGTCCGCATTTAAGATATTTATAACCGGAAGGCTGAAAAACGGTTTTTTCATCAGGATCACCCGGCTGTTCATATGGGGTTCATAGCCATTCCCGGCAGTAACAACGACCTGGGTATGCTGCGCCAGTTTCTCATAATAATCCGGTTCTTCCCTGTATTCCTCCTCCGCGATGAACAAATGTGTCAGCTGGTAGATTTCGGTCAGTTTTTTCAGGCTTTCCAGATCAGACACGCGATGCAGGATAAGCTCCAATCCCGCAGCAAGATGGCTGATCGTCTCATTATAATAAAACCGAACTTCTGCGGATTTATATTTTTCCTGTCTCAGGTAGCATGCCACACAGAGCGCATCCTTGTTCTCGACCACCATGCCGGGCGTTCCATCCACAATCCCCTGGGGGATAAAAATTTCCACGGTGGTTCCCTTATCAGGCTCACTATGCATCTGCATAAACCCTCCCATGGACAATACCAGACCATGCACGATGGTCAGTCCAAGACCCAGGCCGCCGGCTTTTCGGTTTTGTCCCTCGCTGGACTGATAAAACCGTTCTGTGATCCGGTTAAAATGCTCCGCAGAAATACCCTCTCCCGTATCACTGACACGGATACACAGATTTACACCATAATCCTTTTTCAGACCGTAAATGTGCACATAAACACCGCCGGTTTTTGTAAATTTGAGTGCATTCCCCATCAAATGCTTTAAAATCTTCTTTATTTTTCTACCGTCGCCCTTCAACATCGACGGAAGCTTTGCATCTACATCAATGATGAGCTCCGGGCCGTTCTCCTTTTGGACAAACACATCTCCCATAACCAGATCATTTACAATGGAGGAGATCATGTAATTGTCCTCCGACACACAGATTCTGCCCGTATCGATCTCCGTGTAATCCAGAATATCCTCAATCTGTCCGAACAGCCGCTGCCCCGCCTGTTGAACAGAAATAATATCTTTTCTCTTCTGTGCGTCGTTCTCGTTTTTTAGCATCACTGCTGTGAGACCTGTCACCGCATTGACCGGTGTACGAAGCTCATGAGAAACGTTTGTCAGGAAATTTTCTGTCCGATGGTTTGTTTCCTCCAGACGTGCAACCTCCTCCTCCAGCTCCTTTCTGGCATCCGCTCTTCTGCGCATGTTCGCACGGATGAGCTTTGCTGCCATGGAAACAAGAAGGACATGCAAAAGTAACCGCGTCACCACAAGAGGGGAATAATCCATGCGGCTGCCGATCACAAACAACAGGGTATAACCCACCGTCACATAATACACTACGACGCAGAGACGGATGACCGCATATATTTCCGATGCCGAAAAAAGGATCATCGCTCCGATCATCACCGGTGCAAGATCATAGAGACTGGTCTCATGGGCACCGTAAAAGAAAAACGCCAGCATCGTCAGGATCACGCAAAGCCACAGCCGCTGTTCCCGCGGTATCTTTCCCGTAATATGAAGTACCCAGCACACTGCACCACCCAGCACAAATAATGCAGCAGCACCTTTATCCCATCCAAGGAGCAACGTCTCTACAAACAAAACAATCGAAATGATCGTGTAGCTGATCAGTATCATCAGCTGCACGGCACGTTGTCTCTCATGACCACTATCCATTCCAAACCCCCACTTTCCTGATCTGAACACCTGCAAACGGCTCTCTACATTTCCCTCATCTGATAATCCGTATCCGCATCGATCATTGCAAGCATGATATCTGTATATTCCGGATCGAACTGTGTCCCTTTCCCCTTGACCAGTTCCTTCCGGATAAATTCCTGCGGAAGCACATCACGGTAGCTTCTCCTGGAGCTCATTGCATCGTAAGCATCCGCAACCGCGATGATCCTTGCCTCTGCCGGAATCTCTTCCCCCGATATCTGATCCGGATAGCCCTTTCCGTCATAGCGCTCATGATGCCATCTGGCACCGGTAGCAAGCATCGGAAACTCCGTGATATTTGACAGGATCTGCGCGCCCATCAGAGGATGTGCCTTTATCACCTGATACTCCTCATCCGTCAGGCGGGCCGGCTTGTTGATGATCGCCTCTGAAATACCGATCTTTCCTACATCGTGAAGCAGTCCCATCATATAGATATCATTCTGCTGTTCCTTTGTAAATCCGGCATTTCTGGCAATTTTCCGCGCGTACTCCGCCACTCTGGTGGAATGGCCGTTCGTGTAGGTATCCTTTGCATCGATGGCTCCGGAAAGTGTTTTTACGATCTGCATGGAAATACGCTCAAGCTTCTCATGCTGCGCCTTGACCACTTCCGTCTTTTTTTCCACCTCACATGTGAGGTCAGTCTGCAAACGGATCAGTTCGATCGTATGTCGGACACGCAAAAGCAGAACCT